>JBDTLW010000220.1:0-4930 GCA_039934575.1 Parafilimonas sp.
TTTTAAAGGAATGATTTTTGCGATAAATGTTTTATTTTTCACCTTACTCCGTAAAAAAATTGCTATGAAAAAAATTATTATCTCTTCGTTTTGGCCATTATTGCTGTAAACAAACTGAAAGCCCAGTTTCCAACTCTTCAGTTGGATTCTTTCAGCGCGGGTTATTCTGCGCCGCTGTTGGTCGCCTGACCAATAAGCATTAGAAATGAATCCAGGCAGAAATTTTTTAAAATGCTTTTTACCTAAGATTTTCTTCCCCGCACAGAGTCTCTTTTAAAAGCCAATGTGTGCAAGCTAAAAAGGACTACCGAAGAGTCTGTACAAGTTGTGCGGTGTTAAAAGTACAATGTAAATTATTTTTATCTCACACCCAATGCCGGAAAGAAAACCGATACCTGAAAAAAGAATGTTGATTAAGCTAAGTAGCAATGATAACCGCAAATCCTCAGCAAACATACAAGCCAGCCAGAGAGTCTGTGCGCAGAAAAAAACTATTATACAAAACTTTCTGTAAACACATCATTGCATTAAAAACAAATCAGCTTTCTTCCATGTCGTGCTCAGAAAAAATTCTTTCAAGTTTTATAAAAGGAACAGTTGAAACCATCAACGGAAATTTTTCAACAGTTACAAAACTTGGATCAAGTCCAAAACCTCTTTCTTCACTAAGGCTGATATCTTTAAGCCAGAGATGAACTTTCATAACAATCTTTTCAAGAAAAGGCAACTCATTATCATTACTAAGAAATTTTTCCATTACTATAAATTGAAAGTCGCCCACAATATTATTGCGCTCAAGACTTTCATACCGGCTGGTAATATTTACTTCATTATTACGCACAAGATCTTTAACTACTTCTCTGAACAAAAGATTAACCCTTTGCTGTATGCGAAATCCAAGACGAAATTCAACGCGGATTATATCATTGGGTATAATATGGTCAACAAAATATTCACAGGTATAAGGATCATCTAAAGTATCTATGTGTATTAACCAATAGATATTTGCGCGCTTGGGTTTTTTATTCAGTATAGAATAAATTATTTTATGCTCAATTTCTTTTGGATTATTGGCGCTGGTTAAATACACAAGATGTGTTGAATATTTGGGAACAGATTTGTCATTACTTAATTCCTGTATCATGGGAATGTAATGTTCCAGCCGTACAAATTCTACATACCTGTTTTTAATTTTGCGGCTTCTGTACCATACATACATTACAAAAAATAATACACCGCCTGCAAAAAATGTTACATAACCGCCATGCGGAAACTTCTGCAGATTAGCTATTAAAAAAGCTCCTTCAATTGTAAAATAAACAGTGAGATATAAATATATCCAGGGTGATGAAACCCTGTGAAAAACCATGTAGTTGGCAAAAAGAATAGATGTGCTTATCATGCAAATGGTAATAGCTAAACCGTAAGCGGCCTGCATATTATCAGATTTTTGAAAAAACAGAATTATACCGCTGCAACCAATAAACAGCAACGTATTTATGCCCGGAATAAATAATTGTCCTTTTTCATCCGTAGGATATACAATTTTCATTTTAGGCCAAAGATTTAATCTCTGCGCTTCAGAGATTAATGTAAAGGATCCTGATATTAATGCCTGGCTTGCAATAATGGCTGCAACCGTGGCTATAATAATACCCGGCAGCCTGAACCATTGGGGCATCATTCCAAAAAATGTATTGAATGATTCTGAAAGAGTGCCGCTGATTTCAACACCTTTATAATGTGCAAGCAACCATGCACCCTGCCCCAGATAGTTTAGAACAAGGCAGGTTTTTACAAATATCCATGAAACACGAATATTCTTTCTGCCGCAATGACCAAGATCAGAATAGAGCGCCTCTGCACCTGTTGTGCAAAGAAATACAGCACCGAGTATCCAGAAACCTTGTGGATAAACAGTAAGCAGCTCAATAGCATAATATGGGTTTAATGCTTTGAAAATATAAAAATCATCTGCAAGATGCATTAACCCTAATAGAGCAAGCATGGTAAACCATATTGTCATTATAGGACCGAATAATTTACCAATGGATGCTGTACCAAATTGCTGTAAAAAGAAAAGCAGCGCTAAAATTATAAGCACAATTATTACAATAGTTTTTGTGCTTATATCTGCAAACAAATGTATTTGTTTAAGACCTTCAATAGCAGAAGTAATAGATATGGGTGGGGTAATAATTCCATCTGCAAGCAGGGCGGCTCCGCCAATCATAGCAGGCATAACCAGCCATTTTTTTTGTCGCCTTATCAACGTATATAAACTAAAAATACCGCCTTCTCCCCTGTTGTCTGCTTTTAAAGTAAGTATTACATATTTTACTGTGGTTTGTAAGGTTAGTGTCCATATAATACAGGAAAGAGAACCAAGTATCAGGTCTTCAGTTATAACTCTGCCTTTAACTATGGCATTAAGCACGTAAAGCGGGGAAGTGCCAATATCTCCGTAGATAATTCCTAATGCAATCAGTATGCCGGGTGCTGTAACGCGGTTAATATATTTGCTCACGATTTAAAATTAATTCCATAAAAAAATTTATGCAAGCAAACATTATCAGGAATTTTCTTCATGCTGGTCATGAAAAACCCTGCGCAAAGATATTTGAGGAATTTGTGAAACCATCAAGGGAAATTTTTCAACGGTAACAAAACTGGGATCAAGTCCAAAACCCCGTTCTTCACTCAGGCTGGCTTCTTTCAGCAAGAAATGCAGTTTCATAATAATTTTTTCAAAGAAAGGCAACTCATTATCCTGTGATAAATATTTTTCCATTACAATAAACTGAAAATCTCCAACTACATTATTACGCTCAAGACTTTCATAGCGGCTTGTAATATTCACTTCATTATTACTTACAAGATCTTCAACAACTTTTCTGAACATCAGGTTTATTTTTTGCTGCACCCTGAAACCAAGTCTGAATTCAACACGGATAATATCGTTTGGGATTATATGTTCAACATTATACTCGCAGGTATAAGGATTGTCAACTGTATCCACATGCACAAACCAGTAAATATCTGCACGCTTTGGTTTTTTATTTAGTATAGAATAAATTATTTTATGTTCAATTTCTTTTGGGTTTCCTGCACTTGTCATGTAAACAAGATGGGTTGAATATTTAGGTACAGATTTATCATTGCTTAACTCCTGAATCATCGGTATATAATGTTCAAGCCGCACAAATTCTACATACCTGTTTTTAATTTTACGGCTTCTGTACCAAATGTACATTACAGAAAACATAACTGCGGCCAGCATCATAGTTATAAAACCGCCTTCTAAAAACTTATGAGATAGTGCAGCTAAAAAGGTCAATTCAATAGTTAAATAAAAAATCATAAAAATATAGATCCATATTGCCTTTACGCGATGAAGCACCATAAAATTGGCAAATAAAATAGTAGTTGCAATCATGGTAATAATTATTGCTAAACCATACGCAGCTTCCATTTTAGATGATTCTTTAAAATAAAGTATCACACCGGTACAACCTAAAAACATAAGCATACTCATAGCCGGTATAAACAACTGCCCTTTTGCTTCAGAAGGATATTTCACTTTCATTTTAGGCCAAAGGCTTAAGCGCAATGCTTCGCCAATAAGTGTAAATGAGCCTGCAATCATTGCCTGGCTTGCAATTATAGCTGCGGTGGTAGCTATTATTACACCTACAATTATAAACCAGCCGGGCATAAGATCATAAAAAGAATTAAGATGCAACTGTTCTTTTACCTGGGTTGTAATGGTAAGCCCGCTTCTGTGTGCAAGCAGGTAAGAACCCTGACCTATATAGTTTAGCAACAAACAGGATTTTACATATATCCATGAAATACGGATGTTTCCTCTGCCGCAATGCCCGAGATCGCTGTACAAAGCTTCAGCGCCTGTGGTGCAAAGAAATACAGCGCCTAATAAAATAAATGCGCCTTTATAATTAATAAGAAATTTAATAGCGTAATAAGGATTAAAAGCTTTAAAAATAGAAAGGTTATCCAGTAAATGCACACAGCCCAAAATAGCGATCATTGTAAACCAGATAAACATAATTGGCCCAAACATTTTGCCAATAGAACCGGTGCCAAATTGTTGTAAAAAGAAAAACACAACTAATATAGCAAGCACTATATACATAATTGTGTTTACAGAAATATCGTGAAAAACAGGAATAGTTTTTAACCCTTCAATAGCAGAAGTAATAGAAATTGGCGGTGTAATAATTCCATCTGCCAGCAGTGATGCGCCACCAATCATTGCCGGTATTACAAGCCATTTGCGCCTGCGTCTTACCAGCGCATATAAAGCAAAAGTGCCGCCTTCACCTTTATTATCGGCACGTAAAATTAATATCACATATTTTAAGGTGGTCTGAAGCGTTAGCGTCCAGATAATACAGGAAAGACTTCCTATTATCAGCGATTCTTCTATCAGCCTGCCATTTATAATTGAATTGAAAACATATAAAGGAGAAGTTCCTATATCACCGTAAATTATCCCCAAAGCAACAAGTAACCCGGCTGCCGAAACTCTGTTAATGCTTTTACTCACGTAAGAATATTGTGCTAATTAATTTATACGCAAATGTATAGGGAAATAATTTTATGATCTTTTTATAAATCACTTATAAATTAATTGCAAGTTCTTAGTTAAATTCAATGAGTACTTTTTTTTAAACCTTACATTTGTTAGCAGTAATGATACATATACAGATGATACAAAAATATTTATACGGTCTTGCCGCAGTTGTTATTTTCCCCCTGTTTTTACATGCACAAAAAATTACGTATTCAGAACCGGAAAAAGATGATATACGCTCAGTTGATTTTGATGTCATCGGAAAAATAAACAACCGATATCTCGTGTACAAAAAAATTCATTGGGAGGATTTGGTTTTGGTAACGGCCAAAATGG
>JBDTLW010000221.1:0-4927 GCA_039934575.1 Parafilimonas sp.
ATCTAATTATTATCATGCAATTAATTCAGCCTGATATCAACAAAAAAATTTCTTTGCTTGCGTATAGCATGGGCGGGCGGGCAGCTATGCATTTACTGAAAAAAATTCCTGAAAAAATTAAACAGGTTGCATTGGTTGCGCCTGATGGATTGCATATTAATTTCTGGTATTGGATAACAACACAAACAACTTTTGGTAATAAAGCATTTGCATACACAATGAAAAACCCCAACTGGTTTTTTTCTTTTATTAATACTGTGGGTAAACTGCACATTTATAATAAAAGTGTTATAAAATTTGTGCATTATTATTTAGATGATAAAGAGCAAAGAATGCTGTTGTTTAAACGATGGACCATTATGCGCAAAATGAAAGCAGACCTTAATGCCATTGAAAAAATTTGTACTGAAAAAAATATAAAACTGAATTTTTTATTTGGAAAATATGACCGCATTATTTTAAGCAAGCGTGCCATCCGGTTTAAAAATTCTAAAAATATCAGTATAAAAGTTATTGAAGCTGGTCATCAGTTATTGAAAGAAAAATATGCAAAAGAGATAATGGCATTGCTGAATGAATGATTCTGACTTTCTTTGCTTATGCAGGTGCTTACATATTTCATCTACATTACCGCCTTACTGCTTTGCCTTTATTTATTATTGATCAATCTTTATTTATACTGGTTCAGCAAATTAAAAATTTTTCAGCCATCATCAATTACACCCGCCACAAGTTTCTCTATAATTATTCCGGCACGTAACGAAGAAGAAAATATTGAAGCCTGCATACGCTCTATTCTTAAAAATAATTATCCGCGAAATTTATTTGAAATAATTGTGGCTGATGATTTTTCTACGGATGCAACACCGGAAATTGTTCAGCATTTGCAAACAGAGTTTTCAAACATTCAGCTTATTAGTTTAAAAAATATTATTGCTGAAAACATAAACTCATATAAAAAAAGAGCAATAGAATTATCCATTGCCCAAAGCAAATTTGACTGGATAATTACCACAGATTCAGATTGCACTGTGCAGCAAAACTGGTTAGGTTTATTTGATGCATATCTGCAAAAAAATGACCGCGTTTTTGTTGCAGCCCCTGTAATGTTTACTTGTAATAATTCTTTCTTAAACGTTTTTCAATGCCTTGATTTTCTTAGCCTGCAGGGCATTACAGCAGCTTCTGTGTATGCCGGCGCGCACAGCATGTGCAATGGCGCAAATCTTGCTTATAAGAAAAAAGTTTTTTATGAAGTAGGTGGCTTTAAAAATGCAGATCATATTGCAAGCGGTGATGATATGCTGCTGATGCATAAAATAAAAATGATGCATCCTTTTTTAATTGGTTATTTATTCAGCAGCAAAGCTATTGTAACTACAGCGCCAATGCCTGACTGGAAAAGTTTTTTAAACCAAAGGATACGCTGGGCAAGTAAGGCAACAAGCTATAAAGACAAAAAGGTTTTGTGGGTTTTACTATTAGTTTATTTTACCAATCTATTCTTGTTTGGATTATTTATTGCTTGCTTTTTTTATCCAAAAGTATTTTTAGTATGGTTATTATTTATACTTACAAAAGCTTTATTTGAAATGCCATTTATGTACCGCGTTTCTACATTTTTTTCGTTACAAAAATTAATGTTTTGGTTTGTGCTGATGCAGCCTTTTCATATACTCTACACAATTATTTCAGGATGGCTTGGCATATTTGGAACGTATAAGTGGAAGGGAAGAAAAGTGAAATAAAAGAATTAAAGTTTTGTGCTCATATCTTATAGTGCTTCTTCAATCAACCCAACGGCATTTCCAAACGGATCTTTAAGTACAGCCACTTTTATTCCGCCACCAACTTCTGTGATGGCTGATATAACGGATGCATTATTCTCCGTTAATTTTTCAACAACCATTTCAATATTATCAACTGCCCAATAAGCAACAGATTGATTTCCTTTTTCTACATTATTCATATCCGGATCCAAACCTAATTCGTAACCATTAACATCAAAGCCAACATAAAACGGTTGATCGAAATATGGTTTGATACCGGTAATATTTTCATACCAGGCTTTTGCTTTTTCCAAATCATCAACATGATAAATAGCAGTGCGCAATTTTTTAAACATTTGCTTTTGTTTTTTTATGAAAGATAAAATACATCGCAATAAACACAGCTAAAACACTTAAACCCGTTATTGCATATTCAGGATTAGTAATAGCAATAACAATTCCAACAAAAAGATAAGCAAGTATAAAAATTATTGGCAATAAAGGATATAGTTTCATTTTATAAATACCGGTGTTATCAAGATGCTTTGTGCGTTTGCGTAAAATAAAAATTGCCCCGGCAGATGTTGCCATACCAATTGAATCTAAAAAAATAGTGAAGCTTAATATCTGGTCAAACCTGTCTGCAAAAAATAAAACAATTACACACATTGCTGCAAATACTGTTAGGCTAATTGTGAGGACATCTTTTTTTTCATCTTTCTTTTTAAAAGCGGCAGGCAATATGCCATCTAAACTCATAGCATACATAACACGCGGATTGCTTAGCAGTAAAACATTTACATAAGCCAATACAGCAAGAAATAATAAAATAGAAAAAACATATTTCCCTGTTTCTCCAAACATTTTTTCTGCAACAATGGCTGCAATACTTTTTGACGTTTTTAATTCCTCAAAACCAATGATCCTATAATATGAATAATTTACACAGAGATATAATGCTATGATTATAAAAATGCCCATAATGATTCCACGCGGTAAAATTTTTTTTGGGTTCTGTACTTCTTCTCCAAAATTTATTGTTTGTTGATATCCCCCATAAGTAAACGAAGCCGCCTTTAGTGCAACACCAAACATTAAAAGATTGCCTGCGGAAGAAAAATTAGTCGTTGCAGTTATAACTTCAGAGTGTGAATTATACAAATGCGGAAAAAACAATGCGGCAATTAAAATAAGTATCATACTCATTTTAATGATCATTAAAACATTCTGTGTTTTTGAGCTCATACGTAAACCCATAAGATTAACGCCATAAAACAAAACTATTGCCGTTACTGCAATCATTGCTTCTGTAAATGAAGACGGGTTTTGAAAAAGAAGCGGCGCAATATATTCGCTGCCAATCAACGCAACACCTGCAAGCGAAGCAGCATTTGAAATAAGAATAATACAGTTAATTCCAAAAGCTAAAGAAGGATGATAACATACGGCAAAGATCTTATAATAACCACCTGTAATAGGATAACGCGAACCTATTTCTGCATACGTTAAAGCGCCGCATAAAGCAATCAGTCCGCCTAATATCCAAACAGCAAAATAAAATGTTGGAGAAGAAGAAGCCGCCGCCGCATCTTTTGCTGTACGAAAAATTCCCATGCCGATCACTAAACCAATAACGATCATTGTGAGATCAAACAGCGAAAGTTTTTCCTTTTCTTTCATGATGGTAAATGTAGCGAAACATGTTTTATGTGTTGCGCTGTATTTATGAATTGAAAGCCATAGTTACCACCTAATAATTACTCAACTTATAAACACTTCTTCATAAAAGAATTTTGTTTGATGTATGCATCTGTTACATTTGCTGCGGATTTGGTTTCTCCGCTTCACGCGGAGGATTAAAAGGGAATCCCGTTAAAATCGGGAGCTATCCCCGTAGCTGTAAGTGCAGCCCCCAATCCCTAAAGGGAGCGGGAAACATCTTAAAATTTTGCCACTGTTAATTAATGGGAAGGCTTAAGATGCAGCACAAGCCAGAAGACCTGCCAATCTAAAATTATATCTGGGCTTTCGGGTGAAAAGCAGAATGATAAATGGTCTTACTGCAGAAGACATTTTCATTTCTTTTATTCTTACACGAAAGCTCATTCTTCAAACCATTTAATAACATTCAAAAAAAGAAGAATGAGCATGAAAAAAATTTTCATTACAACAATTGTATTAGCGCTTATACAATTTGCAAAAGCGCAAACAGATTCTGTAAAAATTAATTTGCTTGATGATGTTGTGGTTACCGCTACAAAATCTCCAAAAAAATTAAGCGAAACAGGAAAGGTGGTTACAATAATTACACAACAACAATTACAACAAAACAGCAGCCATTCATTAGGTGAAATTTTAAACCAGCAAACAGGAATTGTTATTGCCGGCAGTACAACAAATCCGGGAACAAATCAATCTGTTTTTTTGCGTGGCGCAAATGCAGGCAACACACTTATTTTAATTGATGGCGTTCCTGTGTATGATGCTTCCGGTATAAGCAGCGAGTTTGATATTGGGTATATTAATATTAACCAGGTTGAAAGAATTGAAATTTTAAAGGGCGCCCAATCAACTTTATATGGCAGCGATGCTGTTGCGGGCGTGATAAATATTATAATGAAGAAAGCTGTTTCAAAACCAATTACAGGTTTTGCAGATGCAAGCGCCGGAAGTTTTGGAACAATTAATACGGCTGCAGGTATTAACGGAACAGTGAATAAATTTCAATATAATCTTGGCGGTTCTTATGTGCATATAAATGGTTTTTCATCAGCATACGATTCAACAGGTAAAGGAAGTTTTGATAAAGATGGTTACACACAATATGCATTAAACACGTCTGTTGGTTATAAAATTTCCCCGCAATTTAATCTGCGTGCGTTTGCACAGCTTAACCAATATAAAGCAGCCATTGATGCAGGTGCATATATTGATGATAAAGACTACACGCTTAAAAATAAAAATGCAGTTGCAGGTTTATCTGGCGCATTTAATTCAAACAAAAACCATCTTGTTTTTAATTACCAATACAATTATATAAACCGGAGTTTTATTGATGATTCAACTGATGTTCCTTCTTTTTCAATTTATCAAAAAGGTTTATATAAAAGTTATTCGCAGTTTGCTGAAGTTTACAATAATACAACCATCAGCAAACA
>JBDTLW010000222.1:0-4923 GCA_039934575.1 Parafilimonas sp.
AAGATGCCGCGCATCCGCTTAATTATCTTTGGTCTCAGGTTACAGAAGATGAACACTATCTTTTTATTTATGAAGCTGCAGGCACTGATGGAATTCAATTATCTTATAAAGATTTAACCGCACCGCAATCTGATTTTAAATTGTTGTTTGCAGGTTATAATCATAATTATTTTGTTATAAATAATGTTGGCAATAATTTACTTGTCTATACAAATGATGGCGCCGATAATTACCGTTTAATATCTGTTGATCCTGCACATCCTGAAAAAGAAAATTGGAAAGATGTAATACCGGAGAAAAAAGAAAAACTTGAATCTGCTTCAACAGGCGGTGGAAAATTATTTGCTTCATATTTAAAAGATGCCTCAACAAGAATCTATCAATATAATGTAGATGGGTCAGGAGAAAAACAGGTAATGCTTCCTGCTATTGGTTCTGCAGGTGCAATCGGTGGTTATAAAGATGATAAGATTTCGTTTTATGATTTTTCTTCTTTCACTTATCCGCCATCAACATACATGTATTATATAGCAACCGGTAAATCTGTTGTGTTTAAAAAATCAACACCGAATATTAAAACAGATGATTACACAACAGAACAGGTTTTTTATACCAGTAAAGATGGAACTAAAGTGCCGATGTTTATTATACACAAGAAAGGCATTAAAATGGATGGCTCGCATCCAACATTGTTATATGCGTATGGCGGTTTTAATATCAGCGTAACACCTTATTTCAGCAACGCTGCTTTTATCTTACTTGAAAACAATGGCGTATATGCTGTTGCGAACATAAGAGGCGGTGGCGAGTATGGTGAAACATGGCACAAAGGCGGTGAATTATTAAACAAACAAAATTGCTTTGATGATTTTATTGCGGCTGCACAATACTTAATTGATGAGCATTATACTACCAAAGATCTGCTTGCTGTAAATGGCGGTTCTAATGGTGGATTATTAATTGGTGCAGTGATGACGCAACGTCCCGATCTGTTTAAAGTGGCTTTGCCTGAAGTGGGTGTAATGGATATGTTACGTTTTCAAAAGTTTACTGTTGGTGCAGGATGGGTTGCTGAATTTGGCAGCAGCGACAGCGCAAAATATTTTCCTTATATCTATAAGTATTCTCCTTTGCATAATATAAAAGATGGTGTGCAATATCCTGCAACTATGGTGTTCACTGCAGATCATGATGACCGTGTTGTGCCTGCACATTCATTTAAGTTTGCTGCAACATTACAGGCAAAACAAACAGGTAATAATCCTGTATTGATTCGTATTGATACAGACCAGGGACATGGAGCATCGGGCTCTTCACTTTCTAAAACTATTGATGAGCAAACAGACAAATTTGCTTTTATGTTTTATAACATGGGTATTACGCCGAAGTATTAAATAGGTGTCCGACACTTTTGAAGTGTCGGACACCTTTAAAAACTTAAGTGTTTCATTTATTTCATCGGATTGTAATTGTTGCAGAGAATAAAAATTAGTAAAGAGAATTAAGGTGAAGTTTTTACTTCGCCTTTTTGTTTGAATATGAAGCACTCAATTACTTTGTTTCAGAGAATTATTTTTTAACCAAAATAAAGTTTACTAATGGGGTTTAAAATTCTATCAAAAAATACATGTCTTGTTACTTATAAATTGTTGTAATGCAAAAGTGACCATTTGTTGACAGAAGTTTATCTCAATAAAGAGCTATTTGTCAATAGTAAAATAACAAAAATAACTGCAAACGTAATTACAAGTCCTAATAATCCAATCAAAACAGCTCTCCATACAGAATATGTTTGTCCGCCATTTTTAATATGTTCATTAATGTCTTTGCCTTGAAAATGTTTAACCAGGAATTGCGCGATTACCGTGTAAATAAGAGGAATTATATAGCCGGGTATTTTTTCAACATTTGGAATTAATAATACTCCTCCGAAAATTATAATAGTTGCAACCGCTGCAATAATCCAGGTTGTTTTTACCTTGTTATATTGTCCAAGTTGTTTAAAATTTTCAGCAGCTAAATACCCTGCAACCAAAGGTCCGCCTAAAAAAGTTCCAACATAAATTGCTCTGTCTTTATAAAGTTTAAAGTCAGGAACTAATGATATTAAATTTTCTTCCATTTTATTTTGATAATTAGTTAGCTCTATTTATATATAGCCGCTACTGTTCGAGTATTTGCGAAGACAGGGCAATAGCGGCTTGTCAGCCTGACACAAATGCTTAATTGAAAAATTAAAGTTGAAGATAAATACAAATGCTGAATAGCGAATTGTTGGTTTGAACAAAAGATGATAAGCCCTTTTAAGGCTGTTAAAATATTGTTCCTGCAACTTATTACAAAGCAAAATGAAGCATTCAATTTTTTTGTTTCGGGAAATTGTATTTTTTAAACCAAAATATAGCCGCTAATGGACTTTAAAATAATTGTATCAAGCAATACACGCGCTATTAATTAAAAAATTGTGGTTGTGCAACAGTAACATCTTGTTGTGCGTTCGGCTATTTCATTAATGTGTTAATCATTTTGAATATTCATAAATTCTGTCGTTTCTTAATTTTATAAAATTCATTGCTCTATTCTTGTATGCCAAATAATCTTCAATGTTTAAAAACTTAGGTCGTGTAGTAAAGTTGTCAAAAGGTAAATAGAATTTTACTTCTTGCTTCTCGTCTATTAAATCGTCAAGTAAAAAGAACTTTACATACTCAAAAAAGTTCCCGAATAAGTCGAAGAAATTTTTATATCTCAAAGTGTATCAAAAAGTGGGCTCGTTTGTCCAATGTAAAAAAGTCGGATACATTCAAGCGTCAAATCAAATCTGTCGTCAATAAAGCTGTTTATTCCACGAGCCTGGTTGATTGTATATTTATTATCAATTTTGTTCTTTGGAAAAAGGGTATAAGCTCCAATCGTACTGCCGTTGTCAAACAGCTCATTCACTTCTTTTGGGATTTGTTTTATAAGCCATTGTTTTCTTGCCTGATTTTTATATGAATGTGTAATGGCATCACTTCCTAAAAAAAATTCTTACTGTTCTGATTTATGATATAGATAAGCACCACTTTTATTTTCTGTTAATTCAAAATTAAGTCCGTTTGGAAGTGACTTACTCCATAGTAGTTTGTGATATTTTCGTAGAGTAGGGCTTGTACTATCTGGGTCTCCACCATTTGCATCGCTATAAAAATTGAAACTTGTATCTATCATTAAATTGTTTTATTGTTATTCAGTTAGGGTCGTCTCGTTTGCTGACGGACAACTCAAATGTAGTCGCAATAGGCGCAAATTATTAAAAAATATTCCCTCTCATTTCCAACTACTCAAATCATTTCAGTCAACATTTTTCTATTTCGATAATACAACTTCAAAACTTTGCATTTGCTTGCAAGAATCCTTTTTCTAAAATATTTTTTAGCTTCCTCTTATTTTAAAATATACTTTTTGTATATACCTTTGAAAAAATGAAAAGCAATGAAAAATCTTTCTTTAAAAATGGATGATGTTGTGTTTAATGAAACAGAAAAAATTATTATAAAAATCAACAAGAACAGAAACCATTATATTAATGAAGCTGTAGAATTTTATAACCTTCTTCAAAAAAGAAAAATAATTTCCCGGCAGTTAAAAAAAGAATCCAGGATGGTGCAGGAAGAATCTATGAAAGTTCTCGAAGAATTTGAAAAGCTTCAGGATGCAGATTAAACAATATGAAATATGGATTGCTGATCTTAACCCGAGGTTTGGAACTGAAACAGGAAAAACAAGACCGGTTGTCATCATTCAAACAGACTTGCTTAATAAATTTCATCCTTCTACAATTATTTGTCCTATCACAACAAATATAAAACCTGAAGCAAATATTCTGCGGGTTCATTTAGCAAAAGGCGCTGCAAAACTGAAAGAAGATTGTGATATTATGATTGATCAAATCCGTGCAATTGATAACAAACGCTTATTGAAAAAAATCGGTCAATTAAGCCAGGAGAGAGCAGACCTAATTAAAACAAACCTGGCTATTGTTCTTGATATGTAAACAACAAAAACCCACAGTAAATAAATCCTGTGGGGTTAAAAAATCTATCCTTAAAAATTAAACTGCAACTTATTCTTCCAAAGCATTCGCTGCAATTGCAAAACGCATTTCACTCAACTCTTGCCTTGCTATATTCATTAAATTATTAAATACAATTTTCGGCAATGCTTTTTCTGCTTCTTCAGCATTTGCAAAATCTTTTTGCTGCGGGGTTAAATAGGTATAATAAACTGATTTATGAAAGTATGAATTGAATATCTGGATGTATGAATTGATGCAGAAACCAGACATTGGTTATTACTGATGCACCTGTCAGACACTGCTTAAATTTTATTTCTTTGGCTAAAGCCGATTGTAAGTCTTATGCATAACCCCAGACTTAAGTCTGGGGTTAATGAAGAACATTGATTTTTGGCTTTAGCCTAAGCTCAGTAAATACAAAGCAAAAAATCATCATAGGTTTCACACTGTTCAAAAACTTTGATATCATTTTTAAAAAGATTCTTTATTAGAAATTAAAATAGATGCTAAAAAATAAAATAAGTTTTGCAATTCCGTTTTTGTTTTTCATATTCGCAGTTCAAATGCAAAAACAAATTTTAAATAACAATTGGTGGTGGCATACAAACTCCTGTCGGGAATTGTAATGGCATTGCTGTATTAAATATGCTATAGACCCCGGCAAAATATGTCGGGGTTTTTTATTACCGGGATATTAACCTGAAGCCTGATAAGATTTCAGAAATCAAAACATGACCTGGTAATTAAAAGAATAAAAAAGTAATAAACAATATTCATTTGAATAAATCAGTTGAATCTTGATAAATCAGATAAATCATGGTAAAGATTGAAATAGAAACAAAGTATAAAAAAATGTTTTCTGATGT
>JBDTLW010000223.1:0-4912 GCA_039934575.1 Parafilimonas sp.
TCTGTAAAATAGTTGGCAGATAAAGCCCTTGCTAAAAACAATGCACCAATCACAATCAGTGGGAAAATAAATTGTCCGTTGATATACGGCAGGTGAAATTTCCCGGGTTGCTTTTCTTTTCGGGGTATCAGCAACACACCACCACAAACCAATACAAAAGCAAATAGCGTGGCAATGCTGGTGAAGTCGAGCACAAAAGTTTTATCGGTAAATAAAATAGGAATACCAACAATTAAACCGGTAACGATTGTTGAAAAAGATGGCGTTTGAAATTTAGGATGAATTTTTTCAAAAACAGGTGGCAGCAGACCATCGCGGCTCATACTCATCCATATTCTTGGTTGCCCCATTTGAAACACAAGCAATACACTTGTCATAGCAACAACTGCAGCAACAGAAACTATAAACTGCATCCAGCCGATATTCAAATTTTGAGGCTCAAAAATAAACGCCAGCGGGTCGCCAACATTTTCAAATTTTGAATACACAACAGCGCCGGTTAATACCAATGCAAGCACGATATAAATAACCGTGCAAATGATGAGTGATGATATCATTCCACGAGGCAAATCGCGCTGCGGGTTTTTACTTTCTTCTGCCAAAACACTTACCGCATCAAAACCAATATAGGCAAAGAACACACTGCTTACAGCGCCCATTACACCACTAAATCCATTCGGCATAAAAGATTTTACACCAGCTTCATTCACAGGATGCCAGTTAATACTAAGACCGTTTTGAAATATCATATATCCGCCAACAAAAATGATCAATACAATAATTGCCAGCTTAAGCATAACCATGGCGTTACTAAAATTTCTGCTTTCTTTTACTCCGCGATATACCAAACATGTAATGCAAATATTAATAACCAGCGCAGGCAGATCGAAAATAATTTTTAAGCCGCCAATTACAGGCGCATTTTTCCAGGCATTCAGCAATTCTTTTGTAGAAGCAGTTATTACTCCTGATGTTTTTGCAGCAGCATCAAGCACAGCGCCATGCGCTTCCATATAGCTGCACGTTAAATAATCGGGAATATGAATATTTATTTTATGAAGAAAACTTGTAAAATAATCGCTCCATGAAAAAGCAACATAAATATTACCGATAGAATATTCCATTATCAAAGCCCAGCCAATTATCCACGCAAAGAGTTCACCAAACGATGCGTACGCATACGTGTAAGCGCTGCCGGCAACAGGTATGCGGCTGGCAAATTCAGAGTAACATAATGCCGTAAAACCGCAGGCAATACCACAAATAATAAAGAGAATTACTACGCCTGGTCCGCCGGAAAAAACAGCTAATCCCAAACTGCTGAAACTGCCAGCACCAATGATAGCCGCAATGCCAAAAAATGTAAGATCGCGAACGGTAAGCACGCGTTTAAGACCAGCACCTGCATGCGGGTCATCTGCCATTGTTTCGGCATCGCGTAAAATTTTATCTATATTCTTTGTACGAAAAAGCGGATGGCTCATGCAATTTATTTTGTGCAGTGAAAATAAGCAATTTGATAATTAGTAATGCAGAGCTCGTTTGATTCATAATCTCCACGGTGAAAATATTGGTATTTGCATTTGATATCTTTCATGAAACATATCCGTTTTTATTTCTTTGCGATTCATTATTTTTTTGCTCTGAAAGTAAATCAATTACCTTCATTTTTATTTTATCAATTAAACTTCCGCCGTGGCGGAACAGAGGACTTTTATGCAACAAATTATTGAATGTGTTCCAAATTTCAGTGAAGGAAATGATCTCAATATCATCAAACAAATTACTGATGAAATTGAAAGTGTTGAAGGTGTTCGCTTATTAAACGTTGATCCCGGTAAAGCAACAAACAGAACAGTTGTAACTTTTGTTGGCGAACCAAAAGCCGTGGTGCAGGCGGCTTTCAAAGCCATAAAAAAAGCAGGTGAATTAATTGATATGAGGAAGCATACAGGCGAGCATCCGCGTATGGGTGCAACCGATGTTTGCCCTTTAATTCCTATTGCAAATATTACAATGGAGGAAACAGTTGCTTATGCACATGAACTTGCAAAAATGGTTGGCGAAGATTTACAGATGCCTGTTTATTTATATGAACATGCACAAAAAAATAAACTGCGGAATAATTTATCCATCATTCGTGCCGGTGAGTACGAAGGATTTTTTAAGAAGATAAAATTACCGGAATGGCAACCTGATTTTGGGCCAAATGAATTTGATGCAAAACGTGGTGCAACAGTAATTGGTGCACGAGATTTTTTAATTGCGTATAATGTAAATCTGAATACAACGTCTGTTCGTCGCGCCAATGCAATTGCATTTGATGTGCGGGAAGCAGGCAGAACAAAAAAAGAAAATGGCAAAAATGTTCTTGATGAAAATGGAAAACCTGTAAACATTCCCGGCAGTTTAAAAAGTGTAAAAGCGATTGGCTGGTTTATTGAAGAATATGGTATTGCGCAAATTTCAATGAATCTTACAAATATTGCTGTAACGCCTTTGCACATTGCGTTTGATGAAGTGTGCAAGAAAGCAGATGCACGTGGCATTCGCGTAACAGGAAGCGAATTGGTAGGTCTTGTACCGTTGAAATCTATGATTGATGCCGGCAAATATTTTTTAGAAAAACAACAACGTTCTGTTGGTGTTTCAGAAAAAGAGCTGGTTCGTATTGCAATAAAATCTTTAGGTCTTAATGAACTTTCACCATTCAATCCTGAAGAAAAGATCATTGAATATTTATTAAACGATAAAGCCGATAGTAAACTTATCTATACAAGTCTTACAGATTTTGCAGATGAAACAGCAAGCGAAAGTCCTGCTCCCGGCGGCGGTTCAATTTCAGCATATATTGGAGCATTAGGAATTTCTCTTGCAACAATGGTTGCCAATCTTTCATCACACAAAAAAGACTGGGATGAAAGATGGAAAGAGTTTAGTGAATGGGCAGATAAAGGACAATACTATAAAAATGAATTAATGAAATTAGTTGATGCAGATACAAAAGCTTTTAATGAAATTATGGCTGCAATGGGCTTATCAAAATCAACTGATGAAGAAAAAAAAGTACGCAAACAGGCAATACAGGAAGCCACAAAATATGCCATCGAAATTCCGTTTGCAGTAATGCAGTTAGCGTATGAAAGCATGGGTGTAATTAAAGCAATGGCTGAAACAGGTAATCCGAATTCTGTTTCTGATGCGGGCGTTGGTGCCTTATGTGCACGCAGTGCAGTTATAGGTGCATTTATGAATGTGCGCATTAATGCAGCAGGTTATGATGATAAAGATTTTGGTGCTGATATTATTTCAAAAGGCAAAGAAATAGAATCAAAAACAATTGCACTTGAAGAGGAAATTTTAAAGATTGTGAATGGGAAGATTGGAGTTTGAAAAGCATTTGCTTTACTATTTAAGATCTAATAAAAATGAGCGCTATTTAGTACATTTGAAAATACAATAAATAACATGACAGAGATAATTATTGATAAAAAGAAATATGTGCTTATTGCAGATAAAGATTATAAAGCTTTACAAAAAAAAGCTGCATTAAAAACCAAACCTGAAAAACTTTTATCTGTTGAAGATGCCCGTGCTTACAGCCAAAAACTTATTAATAAGTGGGCAACAGAAAAATAACTGTAAAGCAAAGTGTGGCAGAAAGTATTGCTTCCATCGCCTGGTTTATTGAATCGAAAGGTTTAATCGCTACTGCTGAAAAATTTTCTGACAATATCTACGATTATTTTATAAAACTTGCTGATACAAAAAAATCGTATGCAATTTGCCGCGAACCAATACGGGCTTCTTTAGGATATAAATGCATCCCATATAAAAAGAAATATACAATTGTTTTTATCGAAACAGAAACCGAAATAATTATATGTGAGTTCGTTTCATCAAAATTAATTCATTGGTAATTCTTTAAGTCTCATCAAATCTAAAAACATTTTTTCGAGAATAGTTTTTATCAATAAGTTTCGAATATCCTTTTCAAGAAATTTTTTTCTTTCAGTAATTCTTCGCGAATGTTCATACGCTAAATAAAACTTTCAGTTTTTCAATACGTTTCTTAAACACTTCAAGTTCATTTTGTTGCTGAAGTACAAAAGAATTTTCATCAAATTTTCCAAGCACATTATCCATTTCTGTTTCAGAATCATAAACCATTTTCCTGAATGGATTTGTATAATCTTTCTTTCTTGATGCAGATATTCTTTCTGATAGCGATGTTGCAATATCAACAGCCTTATCAAACCAGTAATTTAATTTTTCTGCAGTAATATCTTTTGCATTTATATTTTCAATTTCCAGTAATGATGCAAGTGCATGTTGTAATTTTTGCGATGCATATTTTTCTCCTTCGCTTGCGTATGTTTCATGTAATTCATCCCAGCTATTTATCTCTTTACTTTTTATTTTATTTTTTAATGAATTCACTTCTTCTGCAGGCATTAACTGTCCGCCAATATTCAACCACAATGAACGCTGAACATCAGCCTGCATTTGTTTTATAATGTCTTCTATATTCTGAACATCATTTTTTTCAATCCATTCTATCAATTGCTGCAATCCATAATACAAGATCATTTCTGAATACGCATCATAAGCCCGATGTGCTTTTGTAATAATTACTTTACGTTTTGAATTTTCAAAACCGGTTGCCGTAATTTCAAGCTCATCTATAACCTCATTTTTTTGCTGCAAGAATTCTTCCCCTTTTTTCATGCAGGCTTCATCTGTAAATTCTTCTGCATTATTTTTTTTAAACCAGGCTTTACCTGTAAAAATTTCAAGCAATCTTAATGCCTCAAACATTTCATTCACACTATCCGGCGCTAAATAATCATATTCAAGCAACTGAAATTTTTCAGCACGGTTATCACGATCATTATATTTCCATGCATTGCGT
>JBDTLW010000224.1:0-4861 GCA_039934575.1 Parafilimonas sp.
CATATATGAAAAATGCAAAGTGTCTGTAAGACTTATGCGATAATCTGTGCTATCTGCAGTTGTGTAAACCAAAACTTTTTTATTGCTTGCAGAAAATGTTTTTTGTGCATTGATATAAGCGAATGCAAAAAAGCCGAGCATCGTTAGAAAAAGTTTCATGCTGTTTTTTTTCAAATGTAAACAGCAATTGTAATAGAATTGAAAAATTGTTTCTGTTATATATCCATAATTTATTGCTGAGTATTTATGAACCAAGCACAACTAATTTTATACATAATAAATTTGATAATAATATTTGGAGACCGCTTGCTATCTTTAAACTGATTTGCATAAATAAAAAAAGCTCATCAATATGAAAAAAATTTGTTTGCTCATTTTTACTGTTTCATTTTTTTTCCTGTATTCATCAGCACAAATAAAATTGCCTGATATTATTAGCGACAGTATGATGTTGCAGCAATCATCTGATGCGCCAATATGGGGCTGGGCTTCTGCAGGAGAAAAGATTGAAGTAAGCGGAAGCTGGTCAAAAAATCCATCTGTACAAACCACTGCGGATAAAGATGGCAAATGGATGGTAAAAATAAAAACACCTGTTGCAGGTGGTCCTTATGATCTTTCCATAAAAGGAAATCAAACAACAATATTGCACGGAATATTAATTGGTGAAGTATGGATATGTTCCGGTCAATCTAATATGGAAATGCCTGTTGAAGGATGGGGAGAAACAACACCTATTAATAATTCAGCACAGGAAATAGCGAATGCAAATTATCCAAGCATTCGCCTTTTTATTGCAGAGAAAAAAGTTGCTTTTACTCCGCAGGACAATGTAAAAGGGAAATGGGTTTCATGCAATCCAGCATCGGTTGCACAGTTTAGCGCCACAGGATATTTTTTCGGACGTGAGTTATACAATCATTTACATGTACCCGTTGGTTTAATGGATGTAACCTGGGGCGGAACGATTGCTGAAGCATGGACAAGCGAAGCATCATTAAGAACAATGAGTGATTTTAATGATGGTTTAAATGCAATAGATGCGATGAAAAAAAATACACAGCAGTTAATTATTACAGATAAACAAAATGAAGCAGCATGGAATAAAGCAGTTGCAGAAAGTAATAATGGTTATGCAACTGCAAATCTTGATACAAGCTGGCATACAATGCAGTTGCCAACCTTATGGGAAAATGCAGGTTATAAAGATCTTGATGGCATTGTATGGTTTAAAAAAGAAATTGATGTGCCTGCATCATGGGCGGGCAAACAATTGCAACTTGACCTTGGTCCCATAGATGATATGGATGTAACTTATTTTAATGGCAAAGCAATTGACAGCACCGTGAAAGATAACTCATGGGCAGCAGACCGGCATTATACAATACCTTCTGATATGGTGCAAGCTGGTAAAAATATTATTGCAGTTAAGGTAACAGACAATGGTGGTGGCGGTGGTATTTACGGAAAGAAAGAACAATTAAAATTATATCCGGTTGCTGATAATATTAATAACGGTATTGATCTTTCAGGAGATTGGGTTTTTAAAATTGCAGCCATAAAACCTAAGCCTGCATTTAGTAACGATCCCAATCAACCTTCGGTTTTATATAATGGTATGATTGCACCAATTGTTCCGTTTGCAATTAAAGGTGCAATATGGTATCAGGGCGAAGCAAATGTGGGGCGCGCAAAACAATATGAAACACTTTTGCCTTTATTAATAAGCGATTGGCGCAAGCAATGGGATGAAGGGAATTTTCCTTTTTATTTTGTACAGATAGCGCCATATAATTATGGCGGCGACAGCACAGATGCAGCAGCTTTAAGAGATGCACAACGCATAACAATTAATGCATCTGAAAATACTGGCATGGCCGTTACAATGGATATTGGCAATGCAACAAATATTCATCCGGCTGATAAACAGGATGTGGGAAAACGTTTGTCATACTGGGCATTGAATAAATCATACAATCAAAAAAACATTGTTTATTCAGGTCCATTATATAAAAACATGGAAGTGAAAAATAATAAGATTATTGTTTCTTTTGATTATACAAACGGAGGATTAAATTCTAATAGCAAAGCATTAAAAGATTTTGAAGTTTGCGGAGCGGATAATATTTGGAAACCCGCAAGTGCAAGTATTGATGGAGATAAAGTTGTTGTTGAAAGTGCTGCTGTATCTAATCCTGTTGCTGTTAGATATGCATGGTATTCTTATGCAGTAGCTTCGCTGTTTAATGGTGAAGGTTTACCTGCATCTTCATTTTCATCAGCGCCATTAAAATAATTTATTTGATTTTTTTTAATATGCTTTTGCAAATAAAACTCTTTGTTTTGATGGATTGCCTGTAAGTATGCACAAACCATTTTCTTCTTTAGCGTCAAACGGAATACAACGAATAGTTGCTTTGGTTAGCTCCTTAATTTTTTCTTCTGTTTCACCGGTACCATCCCAATGTGCACTTATAAAGCCGGTTTTGTTTTCCAGTACATCTTGAAATTCTTCCCACGTATTTACTTCTGATATGTGGCTATCAAGATAAGCTTTAGCCTTATTAAACATGTTACTTTGAATGTCATCAAGCAACTGAAATATCTCTTGTGAAATATTTTCTAATCCTATATTCTTCTTTTCTTTTGTATCTCTTCTTGCAATTTCTGCAGAGTTATTTTCTAAATCTTTTGGTCCGATGGTTATCCTTACAGGCACGCCTTTCATTTCATATTCTGCAAATTTCCAGCCTGGCCGCATATTATCATTATCATCATACTTAACTCTAACATTTAATTGCTTTAATGCGATAATAATTTCATTTACTTTTTGCGTAATGAGCTGCTTCTGTTCATCACCTTTATAAATTGGAATTATCACAACCTGTACTGGTGCAATTTTAGGTGGAAGAATAAGCCCGTCATCATCACTGTGCGCCATAATTAATGCACCAATCAAACGTGTGCTTACACCCCAGCTTGTTGCCCATACATAATCAAGTGTATTATTTTTATCGCTGAATTTTACGTCAAAAGCTTTGGCAAAATTCTGTCCTAAAAAATGAGATGTTCCTGCCTGTAATGCTTTGCCATCCTGCATTAGCGCTTCAATGCAATAAGTATCTTCTGCTCCGGCAAAACGCTCGTTAGGTGTTTTTATCCCTTTAATTACGGGCAATGCCATAAAATTTTCAACAAAATCTGCATATACATCCAACATTTGTTTTGTCTCAAATAAAGCTTCTTCTTTTGTAGCGTGCGCGGTATGACCTTCCTGCCACAAAAATTCTGTAGTGCGTAAAAACAGTCGTGTGCGCATTTCCCAGCGCACTACATTAGCCCATTGATTTATTAAAAGCGGAAGATCACGATAGCTTTGTATCCAATTCTTATATGTATTCCAGATTATAGCTTCACTGGTTGGACGAACAATAAGTTCTTCTTCAAGCTTTGCATCTTCATCTACTATTAATTTTCCTTTTTTATTTGGATCTGCTTTTAAACGATAATGCGTAACCACGGCACATTCTTTTGCAAAACCTTCCGCATTTTGTTCTTCAGCTTCAAATAAACTTTTAGGTACAAACAACGGGAAATATGCATTTACATGACCTGTATCTTTAAACATTTTGTCTAAAGTATCACGCATATTTTCCCATAAAGCAAAACCATAAGGACGTATGATCATACAGCCGCGTACAGCACTGTAATCGGCTAGTTCGCTTTTTAAAACAAGGTCGTTATACCATTGTGAATAATCTTCGTTTCTTGCTGTTATTGCTTTACCCATACCATTTATAAAAAAGAGAGGTTAATTAAATGCAGAACGCGGCAAATGTAATAACTTAGCGTACAAACATTGTGAGTATGAAAAAGAATTTAATTTATCTGATTTGTGTGATTGCCCTGTTTACAAGCTGCTCCCCTGCATATAAAACATCTCAAACACCCGATGATGTGTATTATTCTCCAGGCCAGAAAATATATGCTGATGACCGTTATGAAAGTTATACTTCATCTTCTGATGATGATTACCTGCGTATGAAAGTGCGGGATCATGAAAGATGGAGCACCATAGATGATTATGATTACTGGTACGACAGCCGTTATTATTACAACAACTATTATAGCCCGTATAGTTCTTATCTTTCTTTAGGTCTTGGGTTTGGCTCTTATCCTTATTATAGTTCTTATAATCCTTACGGTTATAATCCATGGCATTCATTGTACAGCCCTTATTATACAGTTGTATATTATAAAAACCCTGCTGTTTATTACAGACCAGTAAATACACATAACCTTTCTACGTATAATAACAGGAATTATAATAATTACAATATGCCTTTACAAAACAGTAATCGCAGTAATGCTTATTATAATACTAATTCTAACAAAAACCGTAATAACAATAACTACCAGAATCAAAATAACAATTCAAATCCGGTGCGCTCATTCAACAATAGCAGCAGTAACACGAATTCTGGCGGAGGTGGCTCACGAACTAGTGGCGGTGGTACCCGTACAAGACCATAATGTATTAGTATTTTTTTGTTTGGCACGTAATAATATATAAGATCATTCAAAGATTTTTATGAGGAAGTTTTTGTTTTTAATGATAGGAGTTTGTTTGTTTAATCAACTCTTTTCTCAAAGCCCTGATGATGTAATCCGAAATGCATGGTTTATACCAAATGGAACAGCTCGCAGTAATTCTATTGCCGGTGCAACAGGTGCATTGGGAGGTGATATTTCATCTGTATATAATAACCCTGCCGGGCTTGGGTTTTATAAAACAAGAGAATTTGTTATTTCGCCCGCATTTTTATTAAATAATAATAAGGCAGATTTTCGTGAAACTTCA
>JBDTLW010000225.1:0-4850 GCA_039934575.1 Parafilimonas sp.
GAGAAATACTGAATTGCGCCAGCGCATGTTTTATAGCAGCCTGCACAAATGCATACACAATTTTTTCGTCTTCAAATTTTATTTCCTGTTTGGTTGGATGCACATTTATATCAACCTGTGATGGATCTAAATCTATATACAAAGCATACACCGGAAAACTATCTTTTGGCAGCAATGCATCAAATGCAGAAACAACTGCATGATTAAGATAAGCGCTTTTTATAAAGCGGTTGTTCACAAAAAAATACTGGTCGCCGCGTGTTTTTTTTGCAGCTTCGGGCTTGCCAACAAAACCGTTTATATCAAGATAATCCGTTACTTCTTTTACAGAAACAAGTTTGGTGTTGTATTGATTACCGAGCAACTGCAAAAACCTTTGCTTATGATTACCTGCTTCCAGATAAAAAACCTGTTGACCATTGCTTGTTAATGAGAAAAATATATTTGGGAATGCGAGCGCCACATGAATAAATTCATCAACAATATGCCGCATTTCCGCAGAATTACTTTTTAAAAAATTTCTGCGTGCAGGCACATTAAAAAAAAGGTTTTTCATGCTGATGTTTGTGCCAACAGCACACGCGCATGCTTCCTGTTTTCTAACAATACTGTTATCAATTTCTATAAAACTTCCCAACTCATCTTCTGCACGTTTTGTTTTTAATTCCACCTGTGCAACAGCAGCAATAGAAGCAAGCGCCTCGCCACGAAAACCCATTGTGCGTATGTGAAAAAGATCATCAATATTTTTTATTTTACTTGTTGCGTGTCGTTCAAAACTCATGCGTGCATCAGTTTCGCTCATGCCTTTGCCATTATCAATTACCTGAATTAAAGTTTTGCCGGCATCTGTTATATGCAATTGAACAGAAGTGGCGCCTGCATCCACAGCATTTTCCAGCATCTCTTTTACCGCACTGGCAGGGCGCTGTATCACTTCGCCTGCTGCTATTTGGTTAGCGATATTATCAGGCAATAAATTAATGATGTCAATCACAATATCTCTCTTCGTTTTGCGTAAAAGTATAATTATTGCAGCAATACGGTTTGGCAACTTATTCAGAATACTTAAACAGAAATTTTGTTACAATGTTTTGTTATCCTTAAACCAAAAAAAGCGATTAATTATTAGAAAAGAAATTATTAACACCTCTTCTTAAACCTTATTCTATGATTGCTGACAACAGTAAAAACCCTGAATTCAAAAAAATAAAAGATCATACTCCCCGCCCTGATTTTACTATCACAAATAAAATTGTACCGGCTTCTTCAAAAACAACGGCAGATACGCTGGAACAAAAATCCATGATGAACAAAGTGTATCATGAATTTCCTGCACATTTTGTACAGTTATATTTTCTTAGCTGATAATTTTATTTTTATAATCTTGTGTGATAAATTAGAACAATGAAAAAAATTTTGCTGTTTTTATTTGTTACGGTTATTGCATGCACATCATCAATAAATAAAGATGTGGAAGCAAGTATGAAGCAATATGACAACCTGATTCTTCATACCAATGCTAAAGCCATTTCTGAAATGTTTACAACAGATGGAGAAATGGCACCGCGCGGAATGGCTCCTATCGTTGGCAGAGATAGTATTGAAAAATTTCTTTCTCAGTTTGCAGACATCAAAGTAGAAGAACAGAAAAGTACAACAGACTCCATACGCAGGTTTGGCGATACGGCTATTCAATATGGAAAATATTATCAGCGTGACAGCATAAACAATACAGAAGCAGAAGTGCACGGCATGTTCCAGGCAAACTGGGTTTTACAACCCGATGGTAAATTATTATTAAAAAGAATGAGCGCCTGGGCAACAGGCAATGATTAAACTACGATTTACGATGTAAGATGTAATGAGATCATTCCCATATTTCATCTTTCCCTGCAATCCAACGCTTAACGGCTTTTGTGGTAACAGATTTGGGTCTTTCAAGCGGAAAGCCTAAAGCTCTGTCCCAGCAAAGACCTGCCAGCACACCTAAGGCGCGGCTTACAGCAAACAATACTGTATAAAATTCATATTCTACCATACCATAGTGAACAAGCAGAGCGCCGCTATGGGCATCAACATTAGGCCATGGATTTTTTATTTTGCCAAGACTTTTTAAAATTGGCGGAACAACTTCATAAATATTCCAAACAGTTTGCACCATCGGATCATCGGGCATGTGTTTTTTACTAAATTCCATTTGTGCTGTAAAACGCGGATCTGTTTTGCGCAGCACAGCATGACCATAACCGGGAACAACTTTACCTTCTTTCAATGTCTTTTTTACATATTTACCGATCTGTTCTTTAGTTGGTTTTTTTGTATTCAGCTCTTCCTGCATTTCAAATATCCATTTTATAACCTCCTGGTTCGCGAGTCCATGCAATGGCCCGGCAAGCCCCGTCATGCCTGCAACATAAGATAAGTAAGGATCACTTAAAGCAGAACCAACAAGATGTGTGGCATGAGCTGACACATTGCCTCCTTCATGGTCTGAATGAATGGTCATATACAGGCGCATCAATTCTTTAAAGCCCTCATCTTCAAAACCAATCATGTGTGCGAGGTTACCAGCCCAGTCGAGCAAACCATTAGGATTGATATGCTGGTTATTTTTATACTTTCTGCGATACACATAAGCAGCAATACGCGGCAGGCGTGCAATCAAATCCATAGCATCATCAAACACTGCAGCCCAATGATCTTTTTTGCTCATTCCTTCTGCATACAGTTTTGCAAAATTGCTTTCCGTTTGCAAAGCCATTACACCGGTAATAAACATCGTCATAGGATGCGCAGATAAAGGCAATGCATCAATGGTGGCAAATACATGATTGGGTACATGGCTTCTGCGCTGCCAGACTGCAGTTACATAATTAGCCTCGTCATCAGTAGGTAATTCACCTACTAACAAAAGATGAAAAAGCCCTTCGGGCAAAGGCTCAGTTCCTCCGTTTGCTTTTGGAAGTTTTTGTCTTAATTCAGGTATTGAATATCCGCGAAAACGAATGCCTTCCTGCGCATCTAATAAACTTGTTTCTGTAACAAGACCAGTAATACCACGCATACCCTGGTAAATTTGTGAAAGCTTTACTTCACCAATTACATCATTGCCATGGCTGGCTAATATATCTTTTATTTCTGCGGCATCTGCATCTGCTTTGTCTCTGAACCTGTCTTTTAATACTCCCATGAATTACATATTTTTTATAACTGAATTATTATTTGCAAACATTACTGACAAGCACAATTTGCAATGGAAACACCTGCATTTATTACTTCAATTCTGCAAAAGCGAAAGATAATGCAACAGATAAATGAAGGCGGCTAAAGATACCAACTTCATACTTTAAAAAAGTATTTCATCTGCATATTTTGTTTTTTGTATTTGCCAGATGGAATTGATGACATCATTTTTTATTTTTGTTTGCGTCATCGAACTCCGTTTCGCAATAAATTAAAACATTTTTTTATTTGGGTGCTTTGCGATAAAAGTAAATCGCAACAAAAGTAAATATGATGTTGGGCAGCCAGGCTGCAATTAGTGGCGGAAGATTTCCTTTGGTAGAAAAGATAGTGGAGAACCTGTCCATCAAAATAAAAACAGCCCCTGCTACAAAGCCTATGGCAAGATGTGCACCGCTGCCGCCTCTTACTTTACGGCTGGCAATTACAGCGCCGATGAGCGAAAGAATTAATACAGAAAATGGTGTTGCCAAACGCCGGTATTCTTCTACCTGTAATGTATTTAAACCTTCTGTGCCCCGCAGCTCAAGATCTTCTATGTATTGATGAAGCTGCGGCGAATTGAGTTTGTCTTTTGCATACTCATCGTGGTTAAGGTCTATTGGCTTAAAATTAAAATTCAGCGTTAAGGTTTTTTCTGTTTTTTCAGTTTCTTTCATCTCGGTTATGCTGCGCTCAATTACATTCGTCAGCTTCCATCTATGTACTGATGTATCCCATCGCAGCGATTCTGCACGCAGATTATACACAAGCTGATCATTTTTTACACGATGCATAAAAAAAGGTCCGCCAAATTTTGATGCTGTATCATAGTTCCGTATGCCGGCATACGTAAAAGAATCAATACGCAAGTAAACACTGCGCTGATAATTTGCCACCAATGGATCATACGTAGAATTTACGTTCACATATTTTGCCTGGAAGCCCGTGTATTTTACATTGGCTATCGGAATTACAAATGCAAGAGAATACATCAGCACCAAAGCCAGTAAACCGCCGCCCACCCAATATGGTAAAAGAAACCTGTTGTACGTGGTGCCAGTTGCAAGAATGGCGATTATTTCACTTCTGCCAGCCATTTTTGAAGTGAAAAAAATTACGCCGATCAATACAAATAAAGGAAAGAGTAAGGCATCTATAAAAGGTATAAAACCAAGATAATATTGTATAAATATCTGGCTTGCACTTAAACCCGATTTTACAAAATCATCTGTTTTTTCGCTTATATCAACTATAACCGCAATGACCGTAAACAGAAACATGCAAAAGAAAAATGTAACCAAAAACTTTTTGAGTATGTACCAGTCAATTTTTTTCAAAACAGATTATTTAATAAAACAGGTAAGAACAAAAATAATATAAGTTGATATGCTGAGGCGTTAAATAAGTTGATAAGACTTTATTTCAAGCGCTGATTAAATTATTTTTATCTTACGCTTAATGCCTGTAATAAAAGTTTTATGGAGTTGCGAGATATTGATTTACATCCGCCGCTTAAACTGTTCCTTCATTTCATTTTTCCATGAAGTAAAATCTCCATCTATAATTTTCTTTCTTGCTTCATTCATCATCCACATATAAAAAGAAAGATTTTGCATGCTTGC
>JBDTLW010000226.1:0-4834 GCA_039934575.1 Parafilimonas sp.
TTGTATGGTGGCTGCATCATCTGTTAATGGTTGCAAACCATACACGAGGTAATCCAGATATTGTATTTCTGCAATAGGACGTAAGCCCCTGATGGCAAGCCCAATGCCCTGACCCATGATAGTGAGTTCACGAATGCCTGTATCAAATATCCTGTTATCGCCATACTTTAATTGCAGCCCGGCAAATGCCTGGTTCACATCGCCTATCATACCAACATCTTCACCAAATGCTACCACGCGCGGATTAGCAGCAAACAGTTCATCAAAATATTTATTCAGTATTTCATACCCTTTTTGCAGTGGTGCATTATCGGCATATTGGGGTTTGATTTCTTTTACATGCACTGCACTTTTTACATTGTTGCTGTATGTATAACTATCATATAAATCCTGGCTCAAAATTCTTAGTTCATTGTAAAATTCTGTAAGCGCTTCATGTCCCGGAAAATTTTTGGTTGCATGTACGGCTGCAGATAAAGCTTTGAATACATCTTTACGCAAAGGCTCTGTATTTTGCTGCAGTTGCTTTGCCGCATTCTGCAACTCGTTATATACATCTATATCATTTACCATGGCAGATTGAATAAGCTCAACTGCTTTTACTGAAAGCTCTTTTATTGGCTCAATATATTGGCGCCATGCATTGTTGCGGCTCTGTAATATTTTTTGTTTTGCTGTTGCCTGCAGTTCATTCAATTCTTCTTCAGTGGCAATATTGTTTTCAATTATCCATTCATGCATTTTCTTTAAGCAATCCCACTCCTGCTCCCATTCCAAACGCCCGGGTGTTTTATAACGTTCATGACTGCCCGAAGTAGAATGACCTTGCGGCTGCGTTAATTCTTCTACATGAAAAACAGCGGGCACATGTGTTTCTCTTACTTTGTTTAAACCGGTTTCAAATACTTCGCATAAGCCTGCATAATCCCAACCTTTTACAGTGTAAATATCAAGCCCGTTGGTATCAGGTCTTTTTTGAAAACCTTTTAAAGCAGCAGATATTGAGCCTTTTGTTGTTTGAAATTCTTTTGAAACAGAAATGCCATATCCATCATCCCAAATAAAAACAGCTAAAGGAATTTGCAAAACACCGGCAGCATTAATTGTTTCCCAGAAATGCCCTTCAGAAGTTGCGGCATCACCAATAGTTGTAATACATATTTCATTTCCATTATTAGAAAGATGTGTGAATGGTTTTAATGCAGGGTTGTTGCGGAATAATTTTGATGCCAGTGCAAGCCCGATGCTTCGGGGCATTTGCGAAGCTGTGGGCGCCATATCTGCTGCCACATTCTTTTGTGCTGCAATATCTTTCCATTCTCCGTTCTCATCTGTATTTGCCGTAGCATAATGGCTCACCATTTGCCTGCCTGCACTAAAGGGGTCATGCTCCTGGTTTGGGTCTGCATATAACTGTGCAAAAAATTGTTGTGCATTTGCAATGCCTGCGGCAAACATCAGTGTTTGATCACGATAATAACCGGAACGAAAATCGCCGGGCTGAAAAAACTTAGCCAATGCTACCTGCGCCACTTCTTTTCCATCACCAAAAATTCCAAACTTAGCTTTACCAGTAAGCACTTCTTTTCTGCCAAGAATACTTGCTTCACGGCTTTCAACAGCAATGCGGTAATCATTCATCACCTCATTGCGGAAACCTTCATAAGAAAGCATATCATCTGATATAGCAGACACAGCAAAATTTTCCATCTGGCAAATGTAAGTAAAGAGTGTTTAACCCTGAAAAAGGTAAATTATTTTGGATTATTATTTCACTTTTAAATTGGGTGTAAGGTAAAAATAATTTACATTGTTCTCCTAAGAACACAAGTCCCTGGCTTGAACAAAAATTAATTAAGAAGACTTGCAGAAAAGAAAATAATATGAATATAATATTAAGACACAGTATGATAATATTATTGCTTTTAATTTGTTTCTCTTCATATTCTCAAACGCAAAAGGTATATAGCTGTGCAGATAGGATAGATCAGTTATATGCCAAACAAAAAATTCATTTGATTTTTTGCAGCTATTATTTTGAGAAGGTTAATACTATCTCAGGTGCAGATACTATTTTAGACAATCTTTCTTTTTATAGAGATACATTAAATGCTGCCGTTATACAAAAAAAAGACAGCGTTATTATAGCTAATCTTAAAAAGAAGATATGCAACAAAGATACCGGCTTAATTACTGAAATAGATGAATGGTGTGGTGTGTCAAAAAAAGTTGCAGAAATAAGATCAGAGGTAAGTTTTACTCTTGAGGGTTATATGGTATTATTAAATAGTTTTAAAAAAACTAGTTCAATATTTAGTCCTTTACTTAAACCAGATGAGCCAGGTGAGACGATATATAGTTTATCAACTGACCAAATGGAATGGATTTATTTTACATCAATTAGCTTAATAAAATCTTTAAAAGAAGACGAACAAAATATTTTTTTTAAAAAATTGGAAAATTGGAATTTTAAATAGAATAAAAGGGAAAGAATAAAAAACAGCAAAACCGTATGCTCTTCGAGTTTTTTACTTAATCAAATCAATATCCTCTTTTTGCATATCATTTTTAATTTTTGTTAACAGCATACATGTTTACCTTTCATCAGCATTCATCATTATTCTCCTTTTTGCTTGCGCGGCAAAGAATCAGTTTTCTTAGGTTCGGTAAAAAAAACATTATTGCTGCCGCCAAAAAGTCTATCAAAATCTTTAGTGTAAGAAATGCTTACACCTTGCCTGGTAACGCGTCCTATTGTTCCGGTATTACTTGCCCCCAAACTGCTATGATTAAAGATCATTGCCCTTAATTTTCTATCTTTTGAAAGAACGATCTGAACAGAAATATCAGGAAGCCATTGAAGATTATTGTTTGCGCTTGCCACTGCGGCGCCGCTTACATTAAAATCAAGATCTCCGCCAAACGTTACTATTACTTTATTATTTAAAAGACTTTTATTCAGCTTTAATTCAACCGCTGTTCTGTCTATGGTATTGCCGCTTGACGTACCTATGCTGTAACTGCTGTATGCTTTTGCACCTACATCAAACTGCAGGCTTTTATCGCCCGTTAACTGGTATAACAGATCTGAAATTTTACTGTTTATTACACTGGCTACTTTTTGCGAAATAGTATTAATGCTTGTTGACTGAACGAAAGATTGGTTGCCTGCAATTTCGCCATACGGTGCAAATGAGCCAAACACAATAAGCCATGTTACCTGCTTCAGCATTTCATTTTCATCGCTCTCCATTTTTGCAAGCAACCGATTAAAATTATCATTGCTGCGTATAGCGCTTCCTTCCGGAAAATCAAGGCTGAATTTTATTTGCGGCTGACTGAGTTTACCAATAAGATCAGCTATTACATATACATCTCCGCGATAACCCTGCACACTTGGATCGAGCAGAAAACCTGACGAACTTGTAAGATCACTGAGCGTTACATTTTTTGCTATATATCTTGCTGCAATATTAATATTGGCATTGAAAGGATCACCGCTCCATTCAATATAACTGTTTTGATCAGGCAATAATTCAAATGGTTTTTTTACAAGCGACTGAAAATTGAAATTATAATTTCCCTGTTCAATATTATACCGCCCGTTCATGTTAATATCGCCAAGCGCAGGCACATTTATTTTAAGTCTTCCATTTCCTGTTGCTTCAATTATATCGCCCGTAAGCTCATCAAGAATTACAGAAACAGTTATTTTATTATTTGCAGTAAGATCAAGATTAATATTCAGGTTACTTGAGGGTGATTCAATATCTGCCTGTAATTGCTCACCATATTGTTTAAAAATTATAAAGTCTGCATCAGCGCTTTTTTTATTGGTTTTTGTTTGAATATAAAATGTAGAAATATCAGCAGGCTCACCTGTTATTGACATCTGCATATTTTCCTGCGGACCGTTTAAAGCCAATGTTGCTTTTCCTATAACTGTTCCATAAAACAAAGGATTATCTTTTGGCTTTGTATCTAATATTAAAAGTTTATCGCTTGACATGGTGAAGCTGTACCGGTTGTTTTTAAACCCGCTTTCATTCAATGTGCCGTTGATGTTTCCGGTGTTTCCAAATTTATCCTGTATTAAAAAATTTCCGAAATAAATTCCATCTTCTTTAAAAACAAAATCAGCAGAAGGAATTGTATAGCGCACCTGTGTATATTTCACGGTAAGCCCACCGCTGTCAAGGTGTGCTTCGCCGGTTAAATGGAGATTTTTAAGATCGCCGTGAAGGCTGATGGTACCCGTTGCAAAACCTGTTATATTATCAAACAGATTTCCTAAAAATGTATTCAGAATGCCCACCTTGGTATGGTTCAGTTTTATGCTTGTTTGCAGCGGAGTATTTGTTGAATCTTTCAGGTTGTATGAGCCATCTGCATTCATCACAAAATTTTCATTGTTTCCCTTTACATTAAAAATAATTTTCCCGTTGTCTTTATCATAGCTTGAATTTATATAAACTAATCCGATCGAATCATTATTGAGCCTGAACTGTGAAAGCTGCAAATGCGCATCAGCAGTAAATCTGGTATAAATGTTCCGCAGATAAATATCTCCGTTGGCAGTGCCTTCCATTAATGGGCGCACAATGAACAACGGAAAAATATCGCCCATATCAACATTCTTCAACCGCACCGCAAGTGCATTAGATGAATCTTTATTATCCGTTAGAGTTTCAATAGAAATTTCCTGGAAACCTTGTGTAAACTTCATGTTTTTGGCTGAAGAAAAATTCCTTTTTATCACTACTTCACCCTGGTTTTGCAGGTTCCATTTTTTATCATTCAATACAAAGCTTGAGGGATGAAAATTTATGCTCAC
>JBDTLW010000227.1:0-4826 GCA_039934575.1 Parafilimonas sp.
AAAATTAAAAATGGCGGTTGATTGCTCCAGTTTACAGGAGGTTTTACCTGTTCTTCGCCCAATGAAAAATTGCCGAGTATCAGATCCGTTTTTCCATCGCCATCAATATCTCCGGAATCCATAGTAAGCCATCTTCCATCTTTTGCGGCAGGCAAACTGTATGGCTGAAATTTAAAATCACCTTGATTTTTTAAATAAATAAACCCTTCTTCGGGTTCATTTTTGTAATCAGCAAAAAAAGAAATTGTGGCTATATCTAAATCACCATCATTATCAAAATCTTTTGCAATTGCTTTATAGCATCCGTTTATGGGATAAAAATATTTTTGCTTGAAATTATTTTTTCCATCATTCAAAAAAATATATACACCGTGATAAGGTTTTAGAATTCTTGAATAGTCAGCATTATCACCGCAGGTGTAAACAATATCAGGAAATCCATCTTTATTAAAGTCGTCAAACTCAAATGATGATGAACCATACGATGGCGGAAATTGTAAAACCTGTTTTGTATCAAAAGTTCCATCACCTTTATTTGTAAACAAAAAAACGCCTTCATTGCCTTGTGCAAATAAAGCCCATATATCGGGCAAACCATCATGATTATAGTCTGTGATATATGTTTGTATTGCACCGGGTGCATCACGAATTAAATGATATTCATACTTATCATTTCCTTTATTTTCAAGCCAGGATAATGCGCCAATTAAATTTCCAAACTCGCATACCACATAATCCTCTTTCCCATCCTTATTAATATCAGCAGCAGTGATATGCACGGGACGCATCAGGTTTTTATACAAAGTATCAACTTGAGTATTCTTGTTTAAAGCAATCCTTAATATTGAACCAAGTTTTTCATTATTTGGATTAAGCCGGCCTGTATTGCAAATAGTAAGTGTATCTGAATTTTTAATTACATCAGTAACAGAACCGGGAGTATTTAAAGAATCAATTTTCTGCAGCAGTTTATTAAACACAAATAATTTTCTGCGTATTGCATCGCACATTATTACCTGTTGATCAGCTTCAATTTTTACAAATGATGCTGTGGGCATATTATATTGAAATGAGGGTTGAATTGCCTGGAATAATTTATCATTGATTTCAACAGGCGGATTTTTTTTTGCAGGCAATAAAGAATCGGGAGAAGTGGCTGTGTAATAATCAATAATATGCTGCCAGTCAGCCAATGACATAACAGGTTGTGAAGGATAAAAATTTTTATCTACGCTTACATCATTTCTGTATGAAGGATACTCTTTAAATCCGTAAGAAAAAATGCCAAGCTTTGGCCCCATTTCAGGTAATACACCATTCTCCCAGCTTTTCGAATCAACTAAAGAAGGCGCTGGCAATTGATGACAGGATACGCAATATTGAACTGCTAATTTTTTCCCAGCTTCTATGCTTTCATCTGAAGTTTGCTGATGAGATTTATTTTTTTCAACATGGTTACAGGAGCTAAAAAAAATAACCAATACGCTGATAAAGAAAGATAAAATACTGACTGAATTCTTCATTAAAATTACTGTTGTGTTTTATTTACTGCATCTTGTACCACGTTCTGAATTAACAGACTGGTGAAGGAAAAAATATCAAACAATAAAATAGAAGTAAATTTTCTTGTGCTGCATTCATATTAAAAATCAATGGTGCGGCTTTCTCCTTTGCTGTTAAATATCTTTACTGATTTTACTGATGCATCTGCATTTAAAAACCTTGATGATTGTGAAAGATACGAAGCGCCATAATAAAATTCTTCTCTTCGCTGCTTACCATTTTTTAATTGAATAATTGCATACTGGTCATCAGGTTTTACAGGCAAATAATTCACTGATTTTTTTAGCTTAAAAATTCTTAGCGGACCGCGGTTTTCTGCTGCCGCCAGTAAGCATTCATTTTTATTGTTACGCAACTGCACTAAAGATTTTCCATTACCCGGAATAAAAATTCCGCTTTGCATAATTGATAATGGTGTAAAATTTCCGTCACCATTTCCTTTCATCATTAAACCATTTAATCCATCATATCTTCCAGTAGCAACTTCAGTTCCGTAATCGTTGCCATTAATTACAACATCAAGATTTCCATCGCCGTCAAAATCTGAAACAGCTATACCGCACAAAGTGGAAAGTTGTGCTTGCACCGGTAATTTACTAAGCGTAAATTTTCCATTACCATCATTTCTTAAATAACAGGAAGCCAAATTATTTGCATGATAAATGAGCGCATCTTTTCGCTGATCTGCAGGCAGCACAGAGTCCATTGGAGATGCTGCATACGATTTATAATCTTCATAACGATGGCGCATACTTATCATTTGCTTTATTAATTCATCGCGCAGAGCAACCGGAAATTCTTCCATCTTTCTATCCTTATTGTTATTTGGCAGATAAACAGATGTTATTGCATCATAGCTTCCATCGTTATTAAAATCTTTACCATAAATTGAAACGGGGTATTTATCACTCGCTTTGTAAAATGTATTTAATCCGGCATTACCAACTATATAATCAATGTCGCCATCATTATCAAAATCGCCTGCGGCTATAGTATTCCACCAGCCAATTTGATTGGCCACACCGGATGATGAGGTTACATTTTTAAATACACCTTTATCATTCTCTAAAAAAGTTACAGGCATCCATTCGCCTGCAAGAATAAGATCAGGCCATCCATCATTATTAAAGTCTGAAAAAATTGCATCGCACGTTAACCCAATATCAATAAGTGAAGGCGCTACCGTTTTGGTAACATCTGTAAATTTAACTACACCATTCTTTGAATCGTTTCGGAGTATAAAACTTGAAACCGGCTTTGGATAATTCCACGGATCCACTCTGCCCGCTACAAATAAATCAAGGTCGCCGTCTTTATCGTAATCTGCAGCACGCACACAAAATTTGCTTGTAAAATTTTGGGGAAGTGCCGTGGAGTCAAGAGTAAAATCTCCTTTGCCATCGTTTATATACAAACGATCCTGGTAGTTAGGTAAGTTATGATCTGTCTCGGCGCTGCCGCTTGATATATACAAATCGAGATCACCATCACCATCGGCATCAAACAAAAGCATGCCTTCATCTTCTGCATTTTTGCTTAAAGAATCTTTAAGCGTTTGCAGATTTTTTTGGGTGAATGTTCCATTCTTTTGCTGCAAGAACTCCTGGCCGCTATACATAAAAGAACCACCGGAAACTATATCATCTAACCCGTCTCCATTTACATCTCCTGCTGCCATGCCCGGACCAAATTCAGAAAATTTATGAGGCAATAATTTTTGAATATTAAAGTCAATAAAGTCTTTATCCTTTTGGGTATAATGAATGTTTACTGAATCTGTAACATTACAAAACAATGCAGCAGTATTAATTTTATCATTTATAAAACTATATGGTATCTGCGCATCTTTAATATTTACTGTAAGTGTTTGATCTGCCTGTACATTTTGCAATATTTGCTTTTTAAGATTTGGCCAGCGAATAATTACAGAGTCAATTGTTGTTATAGAATCTAAACCAAAATGAGCAACATCCTGTACAGTTGAAAGGTAACCGCGATATGGAGTATTTTCCCAATACTGATGCTTGCCTTTATTATAATAAATATCGGCAAAAGTTCCAATACCATTTACGTTTTTAGCATCACCTGCAAATTTTATATTGAGGTAATGTGTCTTGTTTTTATTGTTATCGCGCGAAGTATTTTTATATACAGAAGCCACTTCATTAATATTACTTATAACAAGATCAAGATCGCCGTCATTGTCCAGATCAACATATACAGCCCCATTTGAAAATGAAGGGGTTTGTACGCCCCAGCTTTTTGATACATCGCTAAAAGTTAAGTCACCATTGTTATGATAGGCATAATTTGGAATTTTTACCTGCGGGATTTCTCTTAATATTTGCTGCCTGCTTGCAATAGCGCCTGCACTGTTTCTGAATGCAATAAAATCATGGTCTGTTACATCTTTAGGGTAGCCATTAGTAATAATTATATCACGAAAACCATCATTATCAAAATCTGCTACTACCGGAGCCCAGCTCCAGTCTGTTTGTGCAATGCCTGCATAAAAGCCCATGTCACAAAATACCGGGTTACCGATTGAATCATTTTCATTTACGCTATTACCACAATTTAACTGTAAAGTGTTTCTTACATATTGATAATTGTATCCGTAATAATCGCTGTTCAGGTATCGCTGATAACTGGCAGAATTCAGCATCATTTTTTTTCTGTAATTATCTTCCGGGTCCATATCCAAAGTAATTACATCAGGCAAGCCATCATTGTTTATATCAGTTATATCATTGCCCATTGCATTAGCAGAAGTATGCTTGAAATATTTTGGTAATTCATTCGTAAATGTTCCGTCGTGATTATTTATCCATAAAAGGTCATTCGTTATAAAATCATTTGTTACATAAATATCTTTCCAGCCATCGTTGTTTATATCAACAATACTTACGGCATGGGCATAACCCTCTGTTTCCATGCCAGCCTGTTTTGAAACATCAGTGAAAACAGGATGCTTAAGCGAATCATTCCAGTCATTTCGGTAAAGTCTTCCGGTACTTGGGTTCTCACCATTTTTTAATATAGGTCTGAATTGGTCTGTAAACCTGTTTTTACTTATTTCGTTGGTTGCAATATAAACATCCAGATCACCATCATTATCAAAATCAAAAAAAGCTGCCTGCGTTGATTGTCCGGTATCTGCTAAACCATATTCTTTTGCCATTTCTTTAAAATACGGAACGCCATTTTTATCAACTCCCTGGTTAATGTATAAAAGGTTGGCATTCTGCTGCGGGTCTTTATTC
>JBDTLW010000228.1:0-4825 GCA_039934575.1 Parafilimonas sp.
TTGTTTTTGTTTACGACCAAAGTGCCGGTAACACAGAGCAGGCTTACTGGCTTCCTTTTTTTGGTAAGCTTACACCTTTTGTAACCGGCCCTGAAAAAAGTGCGCACTTAAATAATACAATAGTGTTTTATACAAAATTTGAAAAGATAAAACGGGGGTACTACAATGTAAAATTTGTTGAGATAAACGATGATGTAAAAAAATTACCGGAAGGAGAACTAACGAAACAAATGATAACACATCTTGAGGCAAATATCAGAGAGCAACCTGAAAATTATTTATGGACGCACAGGCGATGGAAGCATGAATTTGATCCTTTAAAATTTAAAGCATTATAAGGCATAAAATAAGCAGCCATCGCCATAACTTAAAAAACGAAAATTGTTTTGTAATGCATGATCATACACTTTCTTCCAATCATCACCAATCACGGCAGCAACCAATAACAACAACGTTGACTTAGGCTGATGAAAATTTGTAATCAAAGCATTTGCAATTCTTAATTTGTATGGGGGTGTAATTAGTATTTGTGTTTTTGCAATAAGTTTTGTCAGATTATTTTCTTTCATCCAAAACAACAATGCATTCAAAGCTTCTTCAACTGAAATTTCATTTGCATTTAATGTATAAGCATCCCACTGCTGAACAGAAATGTCATCAATAAAGATTTTCTTTTCACGATTCAAGTTTGACGCCTCACGTAATTTTACTCCCATCCAATACAAACTTTCCAAAGTGCGTAATGTTGTTGTTCCAACTGCAATAATGCTTTGATGAATATTTTGTATAATTTTTTTTATCAGATCAATATTTACTTCAAAAAACTCTGCGTGCATTTCATGCGCTTCAATTGTTTCTGTTTTTACGGGTTTAAAAGTTCCTGCACCAACATGTAGTGTTACAAAATCTTTTTTAATATTTTTTGCTGATAGCTTTTTAAACAGTTCATCTGTAAAATGCAAACCTGCAGTTGGCGCTGCTACAGAGCCATCTTGCTGCGCATAAATAGTTTGATATCTTTCTGCATCTTCATCTTCTGCATCGCGATGCATATATGGTGGCAGCGGTATTACACCTGCAAGATGTAATACTTCGGCAAAGCTCAGCGTGTCATCATTCCAAAAAAAATCTATTAAAAAATTGTCATGTTGTTTACTTATTTTCTTTGCCGTAAATTCAATCTCTTTTTTATTAAATGAAATTTTTTTTATCAGCATTTCATCCTTCCATTTTTTTGCATTGCCAACCAGGCATTTCCATAAAACTTTTTTTGTCTGAAGCATAGCTGTGGTTATATCAGCATATTCGTCTGCAGGTTCAAGACAAAAAATTTCTATTTCAGTTCCCGATTCTTTCTTAAACAATAACCTTGCTTCAACAACTTTTGTATCATTAAAAACGATAAGAGAATTTTCAGACAAATGAGTAGCAAGATTTAAAAAAATATCTTCTTTAATACTGCCTTTATTATAGATCAGCAGCTTGCTTTCATCCCTTTTTTGTAACGGATATTTTGCGATTTTTTCTGCAGGAAGCGTATAATCAAAATCCTGTATTGATGTTTTTTTGGGAACCATTTTTTACGTCATTCACAGTTTATCCACCGCGTATGCAGATAGGTTTATAAAAATCTTTGTGCAAATTCAATTAAAACCTTTGCTGGGATTGAGTTCTAGCTTCATAAACGATATGTGGACAAATAAGAAATGTCCAATTTTAATAATAAAGTGGTAAAAAGTGTTATTTTGTGTCATTATTTAATACATTCGTTTTCAAATTACGTAAATGGCTGGTTTTCTGGGTGAATATGAAGCAACAATTGATGCGAAAGGTCGCTTTCTTCTTCCGGGCGGAATAAAAAAACAAATGCCTGAAGGAGCAAACACCATAGTAATAAGCCGTGGCTTTGAAAAATGTTTGCTGCTGTATCCGCTGAAAGCATGGGAAGCCATAGAAGAAAAAATTAAAAAATTAAATGATTTCAATCCGAAGGTAAGTCAATTCAGAACATTGTTTGTTGGGGGCGCCAGTTATGTGGATTTAGATACTGCAGGCAGAATTTTATTGCCGCCTTCTTTACGCGAATATGCCGGGCTTGGCAAAGATATTTTGCTCGCCTCTGATATAGATAAAATAAAAATTTGGGATTCAGGTAAGTATAAAAAGCTCTTTGAAGAATTTTCATCTGATGCTTTCGCAAACCTTGCATCGGAAGTAATGGGTAACGCAAACGCATAAAACAGTTGTATGCAAGATTCATCATCTGCTTATCACGTTCCTGTTTTATACAAAGAGGTTATTCATGCATTGAAGATTAAAGCAAATGGTGTGTATGTTGATTGCACTTTCGGTGGAGGTGGCCATGCCAAAGGTATTCTTGAAAAATTAAATGCCGATGGAAGATTGATTGCCTTTGACCAGGATGCTGATGCCAAAAAAAATATTCCGGATGATGAACGATTGATTTTTGTGCCACACAACTTTCGCCACCTGCAGCGCTTTTTAAAACTGCATAAATATGAAAAAGTAAATGGTGTGCTTGCAGATTTGGGAGTAAGCAGTTTTCAGTTTAATGAAGCAGCGCGCGGTTTTTCTACACGGTTCAATGGGCCGCTTGATATGCGAATGGATAAGCGTACAGAAAAAACCGCATCAGAAATTTTAATGCAGTACAGCGAAGCGCAGTTGCATAAATTATTTGAGCAGTATGGTGAAGTATCTAATTCAAAAACTTTAGCAAGGCACATAACACAACAGCGCAATACGATCCCACTAAAAGATATTGAATCTTTTAAGCTCATGCTGCAGCCGGTTGTAAAAGGTAATCCGAATAAATATTTCGCACAGGTTTTCCAGGCATTAAGAATTGAAGTAAATGATGAAATGGGTGCATTAAAAGAAATGCTGAATCAATTGCCGGACGTATTACTGCCGCAAGCAAGAGCAGCCATCATCACTTTTCATTCTATTGAAGATCGTATTGTAAAAAATTTCTTTAAGCAGGCAGGCACCCATGAAGATGAAAACAATCCTTTCAGCACAAAACAAAGAGAACCCGCATTCAATATCCTGTACAAAAAACCAGTAACACCAGCGGAAGAAGAGATAAAGAATAATTCAAGAGCACGCAGCGCAAAATTAAGAGTGGCAGAAAAAAGATAATTGCATTTAGGAATTTAAAAAATAATTACAGGGGCAATTACCGGTCGGACGGCTTTATGCCGTCAGACTGGTAATAAAAATTAAAATAAAAAAATATTTGGAGTGAGGTCTCACTATAATTTTTTTTATGAATCTATTTAAGAAACAGGAAAAAACTCATTCAGCGCGGGGGCACATTAATTACACATGGATATTAAAACATCTTTCTTTTTTAATGTTCCTGGCGTTGCTGGCAATTATATATATCGCAAACGGGCATTGGGCAGATAATACTATGCGGGATATTAATACAACTACAAGGCAGGTGAAGAACATGGAGTATGAGTATAAGAATTTAAAAAGCCTTGAAATGTATCGCAGCCGTGAATCGCAGGTAACGCAGGCAGCATCGGCATTGGGTTTAAAGCCGGCAGCAGACCCGCCTGTAAAACTTGAAGTGGAAAGATCAAAAACACAAAATCGAAAAACCACCAATAACTAGAAAAATTAAAAAAAGGGAAACATGTTGCTAACCTGAAAACACTTTTAAAAGTAAATGGAAATTAAGAAAGACATATTATGGCGCGTTTATCTCTGCTTCTTAGCGATAGCCGTAATCTGTGCTTTTGTAATTGGTAAAGCATTTTATATTCAGCAGGTGCAGGGTGCATACTGGCAAACCATGAGCGACAGTATGCATACCCGCATTGAAAAAATTGATGCAGAACGCGGAACCATTTACAGCCAAGACGGGCAAATGCTCAGCACCAGCATTCCGCAGTTTGATATTTATGTTGATTTTAAAGCCGATGGTTTAATAGAAAGCAATGGCAAAGTTTTTAAAGATAATGTTGACTCATTAAGCATCTGTCTTGCTAATCTGTTTAAAGATAGATCTGCTGATGAATACAAATCTTTTTTAAACAAAGGATATAAAAGTAAGAGCCGCTATTTTTCATTAAAGAAAAAAGTAAGCTTTGATGAATACCAGCAGCTAAAAGAATTTCCGCTTGTGCGTCTTGGTAAAAACAAAAGCGGTTTTATTACTGAAGTGCAAAATATTCGCCTTAATCCTTATCAGCTTCTTGCTTTCAGAACAATTGGATTGGAAAGACAGAATGCACAAAAAGTAGGTCTTGAACAAACGTATGATACAGTATTGAAAGGAACTGAAGGAAGGCGTTTGGTGCGATATATTTCCGGTGGTGTTGCGGTACCTGTAAATGAAGACTATGATATTGAACCAAAGAATGGCAAAGACATCATTACAACTTTAGATAGCCGCATACAGGAAATAACCGAGAATGCTTTAATGAAGATGATGATAAGTAATGAAGCAGAACATGGTTGTGCTGTTGTGATGGAAGTGAAGACTGGAAAAATAAAAGCAATTGCTAATCTTGGCCGTCAGCAAAACGGTACTTACTGGGAAGATTTTAATTATGCAATGACGCCAACTGAACCCGGCTCTACCTTCAAACTGGCCACACTGCTTTCTGTTTTGGAAGATAAGAAATTTACATTAAGCAGTACAATAAACTTAAGCGGTGGTGTATGGCAGGTAAATGGCCGCACAGTATATGATTCAGAACTGCATAGTACAGAAGAAAGTAATACAAATGTTAAGCGTGCATTTGAATTAAGCTCCAATGTTGGTTTGGCAAAACTTGCTTATGCAAGCTAT
>JBDTLW010000229.1:0-4809 GCA_039934575.1 Parafilimonas sp.
GGAGCCATGTCCATAATAGTTGAGAACGCAGTATCAATGCCGTTGCCTTTATTTTGATAAGGCATTTTGATGATCATGGGTGAATGAATGCCACCTTCTGCACTATATCCTTTATATAAACTATTTACTGCACTTGAAGCATGCGCCCACTGCGAGCCATAAGCAACAAACGAATTTGCTGTACCCATGAATGCATATGGATTGAGTTTATCCGGCGTTGCATTTATATCAGCAGAAGATGGGCCGTTATCAGATAAAAAAAGAAACAGCGTATTATCGTATTCACCGATGTCTTTTAAATATTGAATAAGCCTGCCAATATTATAATCAAGATTACTGACCATGCCCGCATAAATTTCCATTTTTCTTGCTTCTATCTTTTGCTCGTTTTTATCAATAGAATTCCATCTTAATAAAGGCTCATTTGAAATATTATACAAGTCGCCTTTTACAGATGGAAGCGGCGGCAACACAACAGCTTTTGCAACGATCCCTTTTTTCTTTAAACCATTAAAACGATATGATCTCAAACTATCATAACCTATATCATATTTGCCATGATATTTTTCAATAAATTCTGGCGGCACTTGCAAAGGCCAATGCGGTGAAGTGTAAGCTGCATACAAAAAAAATGGTTTTTTATCACCATGATCTTTCTTAATAAAACTGATCATTTTATCTGTGTAAAGATCAGTTGAATATTGACCATCAGAATAGTTGACATAATTGCCATCTTCCCAAAATCTGCTTTCGCGTTTATCAGGAATAAAGTGATTGGAATAAGCATCAAGCAAAGCATAAGATCTCTCAAACCCTTTAGCGGTGGGGCTTTCATCAGGTGTAAGACCCAAATGCCATTTGCCTGAAATATAAGTATGATAACCTGCATCTTTCAATAGCTGAGCAACACAAATTACTTTGTTGTTTAAAAAGCCTTCATATCCGGGCTTCCCAATTTCATTGGGAATTGCCGGAACATGTTCAGCCATATCTCCCAAACCTGCTATATGATTATCTGTTCCTGTAAGTAACATTGATCGTGAAGGAGAACATGCAGCTTCAGTATAAAAATTGGTAAATATTTGTCCATGCATTGCAAGCGAATCAATATTAGGCGTTGCTATTTCACTTCCAAAACATCCAAGGTCTGAATAGCCAAGATCATCTGCAAGAATCAAAACTATATTAGGTGTTTTATCATCTGCTTTCTTCTGCTTTGGCTTTTGCCACGAAAAAAATAAACTCGAAAAAATGATTAGTATGAGATAACTTCTTTTCATCAATAAATGATTAAGTTTACTGTTTGAGTTCAGAATTCTTTAAAGATAACCAATAGCTGATTGCAGCATCGTGCAGATGGATATTTTATATGAATGATAAATGAACTTATAGATTAGTTAGCCTGCGAAAAATTTCTTTATTAAAATAGCTTAACCAAAACTCTTTATAAAAGCAAGTAAGGATTTACCAAATGTAACAAACCAAAACATGGAAAATAAAAACTGGAAAACGAAGCTTACGCTTCTTCTTGTAAGCAGTCTTACCATCATGTCTGTAATTACAATTTCTCCTGCATTACCGCAAATGGCAATAGCTTTTTCTGGTGTAAAAAACGCGGCGTTTATTGTAAAAATGGTATTAACTATTCCTGCTTTAATGATAGCATTATTTTCTCCTGTTGCCGGACGGCTTATTGATCGTTACGGAAGATTGAACATACTGCGTATTTCACTTATTGTGTATGCTGTTGCAGGCTCTGCAGGTTTTTATCTTGATAATTTATATGTGATACTTATATCACGCATTTTGCTTGGTATTGCTGTTGGTATGTCAATGACTATTGTTATTACTTTAATTGCTGATTATTTTGAAGGTAAAGAACGAATGAAATTTGTAGGCTTGCAAATTGCATTCATGTCTTTAGGCGGAATATTGTTTATTGGTCTTGGAGGTGTGCTTGCAGATATTGGATGGAGATTTCCTTTTTTGTTGTATTTATTTTCCTTGCTTGTTTTTCCATTAACGCTTATGTTTTTACAAGAACCAAAAGTTATTAAACAAACCAAACAAATTTTACAAAATGTAAAAGCGCCGGGAATAATTTGGATGTTATTTTTTAATACAATGCTTATGTGGATCATCTTTTTTTTAATACCTGTGCAAATTCCATTTTATTTAAAAGCTTTAGGTGTAGCAAAGAATTCGCTTGTGGGTGCTGCTATAGCTTCAAGTACATTAGCTTCTGCCATTTCATCCTTTTCGTATTCTAAAATAAAAAGCCATTTTAATTTTCTTACTATTTTTTTTATGGGATACTTACTAATGGCAGCAGGATTTTTATGCGCTGCAGTCGCAAATAGCTATACGTTAGTTGTTGTTGCAATGATGATAACAGGGTTTGGTATGGGTATGATGATTCCTAACACCAACATGTGGGTAATGAAAATTGTTCCGCCTGAAATAAGAGGAAAGGAAATTGGTAAGCTTACTACATTTTGGTTTCTTGGTCAGTTCTTATCTCCAATAATTATTTTTCCTGTAGTAAGCCATCTTTCCCTTTCATCAACATTTATGCTTGCTGCCGGATTTTTATTGCTGATGTCTGTTTTATTTTTGGTATTTAATTTCAGTAAGAAAGGGAAAAATATTGTTCAGTAATTTTCTATAAAAAATTCATTATAGTTTAATTAAGTCTGTAGACTTATTGCATAGAATTGCGAAGTTCGGAGACTTCCAGAGCAACAAACAAAACTCCTTGTTGCCTGATGCCTTTTAATCGAAAATTGGAAAGCCAAAAAATACTTTCCATGATTTTAGATAAGAATATTTAGTAGTTCCTAAATCTTTTATGTCTGTCAAAGCTTCTTCAAGCTCTTTTTGATTTGAGTAAATGAAACCAGAAATTTTTTTCACTGCTTTTTTCTTTCTAATTAAATAATAATTTCTAACAGACCCGCCTTTAATTGGTTCGTACCAAACAAGTTTACCTTCAAACTCGCTAAAATTGTAAGATGAAGGAAGTCTTGTAAATACGTTTATGAAAGTTATTGTCTTGGCTTCAGAGTCAACTGTAATAAGATTCGCGTCATATAAAAGTTTGCCATACATAGCAAGCAAAAGAATTAAAACAGTATAAAGAAAAATTTGTCCTGCTATCGGTGTATTGCCTAATCCGAAAATTAAGCAATAAACAAAAACACTTAGACCAAGCAAAACTGAAATTAAAGAGAACCTAAACCCAAAACTTTTAAACTTTCCTTTTATGAGCATCATTCAAAACTTTATACAATAGGGTTGTGTCATTTTAAGGTTGCAGATTATTCATTAATCGCGGCAATACCCGGCAATTCTTTTCCTTCAAAAAATTCAAGCAAAGCGCCGCCGCCGGTTGATACATAACTTACTTTATCTGCAAAGCCAAACTGGTTTACTGCAGCAACACTATCGCCGCCGCCAACCAATGAATAAGCGCCTTTTTCGGTAGCTTCTGCAACTGCTTTTGCAATGATTTTTGTGCCATGTTCAAAGCAATCCATTTCAAAAACGCCCATAGGTCCATTCCATAAAATGGTTTTGGAATTATGTATCACTTTTGTGAACATATCGCAAGCCATTGTGCCAATATCAAGTCCCATCCATCCATCCGGAATATTTGTGCTCATTGAAGATGAAATATTTGCATCGTTGGCAAATTTGTCGGCGATAATAGAATCGCTTGGCAGATGAATACAAACATTTTTTTCTGCAGCCTTAGCCATTATTTCTTTTGCAGTTTCAATGCGGTCATCTTCACATAATGATGAACCAATACTTCCTCCTTCCGCTTTAAAGAAAGTATAAGCCATACCACCACCGATGATAATATCCGTTGCTTTATCAAGTAAGTTTTCAAGTATTAAGATTTTATCACTCACTTTAGCGCCACCGATAATTGCAGTAAAAGGTTTTTCTGAACTATGCAATATTTTTTCTGCTGATTTTATTTCGCTTTCCATCAGCAACCCAAACATTTTTTTCTCTTTCGGAAAGAATTTTGCAATGATTGTTGTTGATGCATGTGCACGATGCGCTGTACCGAATGCATCATTTACATATAGGTCTCCAAGCTTTGATAATTTTTCTGCAAAGCCTTCATCACCTTTTTCTTCTTCTTTATGAAAACGAAGATTTTCTAATAATAAAACATCGCCCGATTTTAATGCTGTTGCTTTTTGTACTGCATCTTCACCAATACAATCATCTGCAAATTGTATTTCTTTTCCATCAAGCAATTCGCTTAAATGTTTTATTAAATGCTTTAAAGAATATTTGTCTTCCGGTCCTTCTTTTGGTCTTCCCAAATGACTCATTAAAATAACGCTGCCGCCATCATCCAATATTTTTTTTATGGTGGGAACAGCCGCTTTCATTCTTGTATCATCTTTTATTTCAAAAATTTTTTTATCAAGCGGCACATTAAAGTCAACGCGTATTAGTGCTTTCTGGTTTGCGAAATTGTATTCTGAAAATTTGCTCATATTATTTAATTAAAAAAATGTAAAAATAAGCACAGCAAATTAAATAAGAGCCTTTACTTGCTGAGGGATTTGTAATATATGTATATGCTGATTGATGATGACCTGAAAACTTTTTTGGACGCCGTCATAATATTAATTTAAATATTTTTTGATTTCTGAACTTTTATATTCGCGCTGCAATGCAATTAAAAACAAATAAGAAATGGTGGCTTACACCGCTTTGTTTATTAGCAGCAATAATATTGCTGCATTTGTTTGCTTTACAATCTGCATGGGTTGAAAAAATTTACAG
>JBDTLW010000230.1:0-4807 GCA_039934575.1 Parafilimonas sp.
TTCCAGCTAAAAAAACTGTCATCACTTAATGGCTCTAATGTTTCAACAATATATCGGTCAGCATTTTGACCTGTATAAATAATATAATCACCTTTTAAAAAATGTATGGAATCGGTTTTTGTGTTTAAACGAATATCATAATTGCGGTGATGTTTTTCAAAAGGTTTATTCATGCTCTTGTAATCATTTACCATATAATATTCAACCTGTATAATTGTATCTTTTTTTAACTGATGCATGATAACATCATTTAGTTTAAGCCTTGCAATTACATTATGCCAGCCCTGTGGTATTATATATGCTTTTGGTTTTTGAACAACGATAGAAGGCTTATAAGTATTATAAAACTTAACTTGTTTCTCAAATGGTTTTGAATGATCATAATATAAACGCGGTAGCCCGGTAACATCGCTTATTTTCATAGAAGTATCGTAGCCCTTAAAATCTATGTATTCAATTTTTGATGAATCAACTTCCCAGCTTACGGGAAATTCTTTTTGTTGTTTAATTATTTCAATAGAAGATTTTCTTTTTTCAATTATTTCATGAGAAAATTTTGATGCCTGCTCAATTACAGTTTGCATAAAAGCATAGGTACTTTTTACGCGGTCTGCAAAAGGTTTCAGCATGTGCGTTTCAGGCATAAAACCAATAGTTTCAAATAGTGCAGTATATCCGGTACTGTATCTTGGGGCATCATAAAATGCCTCCCATCCTGTTGAAACATCACCTTCTTCAAAATTTACATACGGACACATTTGCCAATTCTTTTCTTTCATACTTGTGTATAAGGCGGGTTCAAAAACATCGTGTAAAAAATCTCCAATTTCACCTTCAAGTTTATTATGCTGTGTTGCAAGCATCGTCATGGTATGCTGATAATCGGCACCATCGCTAACATGGTTATCAATAAAAATATCAGGATCAAGTTGATGAAATATTTTTTCAAACGCGAATGCATTTTTAGAATCTGCTTTTATAAAATCACGGTTAAGATCAAGGTTTTCTGCATTGCCGCGAAAGCCGTATTGCTCCGGTCCGTTTTGATTTACTCTGGAAGAATTGTTTCGGTTTAAGCTTCCGCCAATATTATACACCGGAATTACAGCCAGCGCAATATTTTGCGGCACCTTTATTTTTCCTTCAGATAAATCGCGCAACAACATCATACTCGCATCAATGCCATCCGGTTCGCCGGGATGAATGCCGTTATTTATAAGCACAACAACTTTATGTTGCTTATGCCAGGCATTTATATCAAAGTTTTTATCTGCAGAAAATAATACAACATGCAATGGGTATCCTGCATCGGTTGTATCGCCGGTTAAAATTTTTATTGAAGAAAAAGATTTGGCTAATGTTTTATAATAATCAATGCACTCAAAATAGGTTGCTGTTTGTTCGCCCTTGCTTTTTTCAGAAGGTGTTGTGAAAGATTGAGCAATCGCATTATAAACTGTAAAATAGAAACAGGTAATTAATATAAACTTTTGCATATGTAATTTCAGAACTGCTTTAATTTTTAAAGATGAAAAAAATCCTGTACATTGATTTTGCAGCAAATCTAAAACAGATGAAACTTTATTTAGCATAGAAATTGAATAAGAAATTAAAAGCGGAGCATGATCAATTTAAAAAATATAAAAGGAAAAGACATTTATACTTTTTCTATTGATGGAAAAATTACCAAAGAAGATGTGAAAGAAATATTTGCTCTGCTTGAAGAAAAAGCAAAACAAAATAGTAAAATAAAAATATTGGGTGTTATAAATAAATTTCCTGATTTCAAAGATCTTAAAGAAGTTGGTGAAACAATTAAAATAAGGTTGAATGCTCAAAATGGTATTGGCAAATATGCCATTCTTACAAATGCGCATAGAATAAAAGCAATAATCCCGATAGGGAATCTGCTTACACCAAGAATTCCCATTAAGGCTTTTCATTTAGATGAAAAAGATAAAGCTATTGAATGGTTGGAAGGCGATGAGGAAGCAGAAGAATTTAAAAAACAAATTTCGCTGTTAGAAAAAAAGAATCAATTAACCGACACAGAAATTTATAACATTACCATTGACGGAAAACTTACTGAAGAGCAGATAATTTATCTCTATGGTTATGTAAGATCGCTGCCTAAAAAACGCAGAATAAAAATTCTGCTTGATATTAAAAATTTCAAAGGCATTGCAAATATGCATGCGCTTTTAAGCGGCACAAAAGAAGACTATGGAATTATTGCCAATATAAAAAAGTATGCTGTGCTTACAGAAGAAGAATGGATTAAAAATTTGTGTGAACTATTCGATAGCCTAATGTCTGGTTTATCTATCAGGGTTTTTAGTCATCGTAATAAAAATGATGCAATTAGCTGGTTAAAGGAAGATAAGGATTAAAATATTTTAACCCAAAAAATTGAATGTCCAGTTTATAAATAAAAAATCCTGCCTATGCAGGATTTTTATTATTTATAAGAAAATATTTTAAGCAGTTGCTGCTGTTCTTTTTGAAAGTTTTCTTTTAAGGTTGCCGGCTTTATTTTTATGAATAACGCCCTTTTTAGCAAGCTTATCAATCATGGAGATAACTGAAGGAAGTGATTCGCCGTAAGCTTTTTCATCTTTTGAAGTTTTCAGAACACGAATGGCATTACGCGTTGTTTTGCCATAATATTTATTACGTTCTCTGCGCTTTGCTGCCTGCCGCATATCTTTCTTTGTAGCTTTATGATTTGCCATATTTATTTTTTCAAGGCGGCAAAGGTAAGGGAATTGCAGTTTTCAATTGCAAATTTTGAACTGTAAATTTTGAGCTTTCATTTAATTTTTACAGTTTCTGTTGATTTTAGGCGTAACAACAATAACAAATTTCAGGTTTCAAGTATTTCCGAGCAAAATATAATCATATTTAATATTTCAATAGTAAGTATTAAAAATTAACCTTATGCTTAATTTTTTTAAACCAGGCTAACTATGAAATGGTACTGCAGTAAAAATGGAAAGTTTTAAAGCGGGCGAAATAAAGTTGCAAATATCAAAATCATAAAAAATATAATTTTAGATGCCTGTAAATACTTATCCAAACATCTTGCAAAAGTTAAGCTATCAGTAAAGTTTGATGAAATAGAAATTAAAATAACTAATGAAGGAAAAGGAATTTCCAAAGAAGCTTTGCAGGATATTTTTCAACCTTTTTATCGTGCTGATGATATTGAAAGCGAAAGCGGTTTCGGATTGGGCTTATAATTAACAAGCCGTATCATTAAACTGCACCGCAGCAAAATTAAAGTTGAATCTGTTGTTGATAAAGGAACAAGTTTTATTATACTGCTTCCTGTTGCCGGCATGAAATAATAATATGTTGAATTCTCCACGTAATAAAGCAACTCTGCATATACTTAATTTACGTAATCCAGATTATATAAAAGAGCTGCAAATAATTTCGAAACTTGTACAGTTGTTTAAAAGAAAACTAAAAGAAGACAATACGAAAGTTGCCATAACCTACTATTTCAGGGATACTAAATTTGCTGATAAAGTTTTACAAACAGCACATAATACTGATGAGTCTATTGATCTGTTGGTAATAAGTTCTGAAAAAGAAAATGCTGAACATTCTTTTCATCTCTCTAATTATGCACAGCAGATTATTAACCAGGCAAATATTCCTGTGCTGATTAGTAAGCCTGAAAAAATTACAAATGAAAAAGGAATTGTATTGCAGGAACTGGAAAGAAAAATGAATTGTAATTAATACAATTATTCAGTTAATTATAACAGGGTTTTAATTCAGGTTTAGTATTGCCATGCTACCTTTACAATCTTAGCAGCCGCATAGTTTACCATGGCATACCTTATTCCAGTTCACATTTAAAAATATTCATGAAATCAATACTACAGTATATATCTTTTATTCTCATAAGTTTTTCTTCAGTTGCTCAGGGCAATGCAAATAACCAATTTAAATTATCTCAAAAAATTCATTTATCCGGTACAATACAAGATAGTATAACTGCGCACGCCGTTGCCGGCGCTACAATTGAACTGACCAATACTGCTAATATAAATTCCGCCAGTTATTTTAAAAGATCAGCCATCGCAAACTTTGATGGGCAATTTACCCTGGAAAACATTCCACCTTCTGATACCTACATACTTACCATTATAGCCATTGGTTATAAAACTATAATAAAAGAAATATCATTATCATCTCAGGATAATAAGAATATCGGCATAATAAAAATGATAACGGAAACCAAAATGCTGGCTAATGTAGTTGTTACCACAACCGCTGCTCCATCCATGCAGTTTGGTATTGACAGAAAGATATTTAATGTTGAAAAAAATATTACAGCGCAAGGGGGTACGGCTGTAGATGTAATGAAAAATATTCCTTCGCTTTCAGTTGATGTTGATGGTAATTTACAAATGCGCAACAGCACACCCCAAATTCTTATTGATGGCAGGCCAACTATTCTTACTCTCGATCAAATACCGGCAGACGATATTGAAAGAGTTGAACTCATCACAAATCCATCTGCAAAATATGATGCATCAAGTTCAGGCGGTATCATAAATATTGTAATGAAAAAAAATAAAAGAACAGGATTAAATGGTATTGCATCTATAGGTGCAGGAGCTCCTGATCTCTTAAATGGAAATATTAATCTTAATCTGCGCCAAAAGAATTTCAATGTGTTTGCAAGCGGCAATTATTATACTTCAAAAGGCAATTCTAAAGAAGAAACGTATCGTGGAAATAAAGACAATGATACCATTACAGATTATTTCAGTCAGGTATCAAATAATGATCG
>JBDTLW010000231.1:0-4800 GCA_039934575.1 Parafilimonas sp.
GCTTACTTAATTAATAATGTTCCCAACATTGATAAGGCAACTATCTCTTGTCATTGTCACAATGATTTGGGTTTAGCAACGGCCAATTCAATTGCAGGTGTAATTGCAGGGGCAGGACAAATTGAATGTACGATTAATGGTTTGGGCGAACGTGCAGGCAATACATCTTTAGAAGAAGTTGTAATGGTGATGAAGCAACATGCATACCTTGGTTTTTATACAAACATTAAAACAGAACAATTAAATCCAATAAGCCGTTTGGTGAGTGATACAATGCGTATGCCCGTGCAGCCAAATAAAGCGATTGTTGGCAGCAATGCATTTGCACATTCAAGCGGTATTCATCAGGATGGGTTTTTAAAAGATAATTCTACTTATGAAATTATAAAACCTGAAGATGTTGGCGCTGATGGAAGCAAGATTGTTTTAACTGCACGCAGCGGAAGAAGCGCTTTAGCGCATCGCTTTCAGAAAATTGGTTATTCGTATAATCGCAATGATATTGATGTTTTATACAAAGAATTTTTAGTAATCGCAGACAAAAAGAAAGAAGTGAAAGATGAAGATTTGTATGAGCTTGCTAAATCATATCTGCCCGTAGAAGTAGTATAAATTTTTTTGGTGATACAAAACAACATCAACTTCGTGTCTTTGTAGCTTAGTGGTTCAAAAAAATAAAAATGGCAAAAACATTATTTGAAAAGATTTGGAATACACACGTAATAAAACAAATTGAAGGCGGACCTTTTATTTTATATGTTGATAAGCATCTTATTCATGAAGTAACAAGCCCGCAGGCTTTCAAAGGTTTGGAACAACGAGGCTTAAAAGTTTTTCGTCCGCAACAGGTTGTTGCAACGGTTGATCATAATGTACCAACAATTGATCAACATCTTCCCATTAAAGAAGAATTATCAAGAAAACAGGTTAATACTTTAAAAGAAAATTGTGAAAAATTTGGAATTGAATTATATGGTTTAGGTCATCCGTATCAAGGCATCGTTCACATCATCGGACCCGAACTCGGCGTTACACAACCCGGCATGACAATCGTGTGCGGTGATAGTCATACATCAACACACGGTGCATTCGGCACAATCGCTTTTGGCATTGGCACAAGCGAAGTAGAAATGGTTTTGGCAACGCAATGTTTAATGCAAAGCAAACCAAAATTGATGCGCATAAATGTTGATGGAGAATTAAATAAGGGCGTTGTTTCAAAAGATATTATTCTTCATATCATTTCAAAAATTTCTTCAAGCGGCGCTACTGGTTATGCAGTTGAATATGCTGGAAGCACAATAAGAAATCTTTCAATGGAAGCCCGGATGACCATTTGCAATATGAGTATTGAAATGGGTGCGCGTTGCGGTTTAATTGCTCCCGATGAAAATACATTTAATTATATAAAAGGAAGAAAGTTTGCTCCGCAGGACGAAGCATGGGAGAAAGCTTTAAGCTTTTGGAAAACTTTATACAGCGATGATGATGCAAAGTTTGATACGGAATTAAACATTAAAGCTGAAGATATAGAACCGATGATTACTTATGGCACAAACCCGGGAATGGGAATTGGTATTACAGGTCATGTTCCTGATTTGAATGAAATTGATATAAAAGATAAACCTTCTTACGAGAAGAGTTTACATTATATGGGCATAGAACCCGGTACAAAAATGAAAGGCAGAAAAGTTGATTATGTTTTCATCGGCAGTTGCACCAATGCACGCATTGAAGATTTAAGAATGGTTGCCTCTTTTGTAAAAGGGAAACATAAAGCAAAGGATGTTGAAGTGTGGGTTGTGCCCGGCAGCAAGCAGGTAGAAAAACAAGCAATGGAAGAAGGCATTAATAAAATATTTGAAGAAGCAGGGTTTATGTTGCGGCAACCAGGTTGTTCTGCATGTTTGGGCATGAACGAAGATAAAATTCCGGCAGGTAAATATTGCATTTCTACAAGCAACAGAAATTTTGAAGGAAGACAAGGACCAAATGCAAGAACATTTTTAGCAAGCCCGTTAACAGCAGCCGCTGCTGCAATAACAGGTGAAATAAGTGATGTGAGGGAGATGATGTCACCCTAAATCCCTAAAGGGACTTTATAAGAAGTTGTGACTTTGGAAAGATTAATTTTTTTGAAGCCCTTGACTTAAAAAATAAAAAATGGATACTGACAATAAAAATGAACAATCTAAAATTACTCCCTTTAGGGCTGGGGTATGGGATGCTGATTTATATGATAACAAACATAGCTTCGTTACAAAATATGGCGAAGATGTAATGGGATGGTTAGCGCCGCAAAAAGATGAACACATTTTAGATGTTGGTTGCGGCACAGGAACACTAACAGGAAAAATTGCAGAAACCGGCGCAATTGTTACAGGAATTGATGCATCACCTGAAATGATTACAAAAGCAAAACAAGCTTATAATAATATTGAGTTCTTTGTAAAAGATGCAAGTAATTTTTCTTTTGCCAGAAAATTTGATGCAGCATTTTCCAATGCAACATTTCACTGGATAAAAGATCAGCAGGCTGCTTTACAATGCATCTATGATAGTTTGAAAACAGGCGGGCGATTGGTATATGAAATGGGCGCAAAACATAATATTGAAAGTATCCATAAAGCTGTAATAAAAGTGATGATTGATGAAGGCTTTGAAGAGAATACAAACATCGAACTAAATTATTTTTCATCTGCTGCTGAGCAGGCAGTTATACTTGAAAAAATTGGATATACTATTTCAAATATTATTCAATTCAACAGACCAACAGAATTAGTTGGTGAAGATGGGATGAAGAATTGGATTGTTCAGTTTTGTCAGCCACTTTTTAAAGATATTCCTGCAGAAAAAGTTGAAAATATAATTGATAAAGCCGTTGCCATTCTTAAAGAAACAAATTATGAAAATGGCAAATGGTATGCAGATTATATAAGGCTTAGAGTTAAAGCAGTTAAGGAATAATCTATTCAGGTTAAAATAAAAACGATGGGTGTTATCACAACTATAGAAGATGAAAAAAAGAAGAACTTAAGTACGGCTAAGTTTCAGTCAGAAAGAAAAGTCATTCAATCTGCTGCAGTGCCAATAGAGTTGGAAAATATTGATACCGACCAGATCATTCCTGCACGTTTTTTAAAAGCAACTACAAAAGACGGCTTTGGTAAAAATCTGTTTCGCGATTGGCGTTATGAAAATGATAATGAAAATAAACCGGTGCAGGGTTTTGCTTTGAACAATAAAATTTATACAGGTAAAATTTTGATTGCCGGTAAAAACTTTGGTTGTGGTTCATCACGTGAGCATGCTGCGTGGGCAATTAAAGATTATGGTTTTGATGCAGTAGTAAGCAGTTTCTTCGCTGATATTTTTAAGAACAATGCACTCAATAATTTTTTATTGCCTGTACAAATAAGTGATGAATTTTTAAGTAAGCTGTTTGATGCAATAAAGAAGAATTCTAAGACAGAAATAGAAATTAATCTTGAAGAACAATATATCAAAAATATATCAACAAGTGAACAGGAAAATTTTGATATTAATCAATATAAAAAGACTTGCTTGTTAAATGGATATGATGATATTGATTACTTATTAAACATGAAAAAAGAAATAGAACAATTTGAATTAAAGCCCCAACCCTAAAGGGAGTTATTTATACAACGTAAGCAAATTGAAAAACGAAAACGCACATATAATAAATGAATTTAAAAGCTCCCCTTCAGGGGTTGGGGGCTTAAGCGTTACAGGCTTATTCACCCCTTTAGGGGACGGGGGATTAAAAGATATTTCTTTTGCTTTGAATGAAGCCGAACATCTATTAATAACAGGAGCTTCAGGAAGCGGCAAAACCACACTGGCAAAAGTATTGGCCAATAAAATCTTTTATAAAGGTTCTGTTGAGTTTAATATCAATCAACCTAAAATAATATTAGTTGAACAGCATTATTATTTTAAAACACTTTCAAACACAAACGAATTTTATTATCAGCAACGCTATAACAGTTTTGACAGCAACGATGCTGCAACTGTAAAAAAAGAATTATTAAAAATTAATAATGATGAAACTGCTATAGATACTTTGTTAAGTCAACTGCAGTTAACGCATAGAAAGAATGATTCGTTATTGCATTTGTCAAGCGGTGAGCATAAAAGATTTCAACTAATAAAAGCATTCTTGCAGCATGCTGATATATTCATTTTTGATTCTCCATTTACAGGGCTTGATGTTAACAGCAGAAAGGTATTAAGAAAACTTATTGATGAAAAATCTGCCGCATCAGCCATTATAATTATTGCGGATATTGAAGATGCACCATTATGTATAACAAATGTTTTGGAACTGGAAAATGGTGAGGTGAAAAATTTTATTCCTGTTGAATTATTTAATAAATATTCAATAGCCAATAATCCCCGCCTCCCGGTCGTGCAGGAATATTCAATATTCAATGGCAATATTCCTTTTCAAAATGATAATTCAGAATTTAATGTAGCTGTAAAACTGGAAAATGTTTCAGTAGCTTATGGCAATAAAAAAATTATTTCCAACATCAGTTGGCAAATAAATCGCGGTGAAAGATGGTTAATCAAAGGCGTGAATGGCGCAGGTAAATCAACATTAATAAGTTTAATAACCGGCGATCATCCGCAGGCATATTCCAACAAAGTTTTTTTGTTTGATAAGAAGCGTGGCAGCGGTGAAAGCATTTGGGACATCAAGAAAAAAATTGGTTATGTTTCACCTGAATTGCATTGGTATTTTGATAAAACAATTTCTGTTTATAATACAATTGCATC
>JBDTLW010000232.1:0-4769 GCA_039934575.1 Parafilimonas sp.
TTGTTTAACAGGATTTCAATTTTATCAATTAATAAAGGAAGATAACGCTGTAATTCTGCAAGCGCCAAAGGACAAGTATTAAATGCCACACAAGCAACTGCATTGCGACGAACAGGCGATGCCATTTTTGTAACCTGCTGCACACCATATTGCTGCAGAATATTTTCAATTTCATTTTTATGTTCGGGCTGTATATCACTGATAATAATGTTTTGATTACACGTAAAACGAAATTGCGCTTTGCCTGTTTTTGCTATTTCATAAAATGCTTTTTTGAATTGCACTTTATCGCCATCATATACTCTTCCGGTTTCAATAAATGCAGTGTAATAATATAAGCCTTCATGATTTTTATGCCAGCCATATTCATCATGACGAATAGTTAATTCATATTTTTTTTCTTCCAGGAATTTTATTCCGCTCCTTTGTTCCACTTCATTCTTAAATACATCAAGCCCCATTCTGTCAATTGTATATTTTAAACGCGCAAGTTTTCTGTCTGCTCTGTTACCGAAATCTCTTTGTGTTTCAGCAATAGCATAGACTGTTTTTAAAAGATCATCTCTATTTACAAAACCAAGCATTGTTGCAAGCCTTGGATATGTATCTGCATTACCATGCGTACTGCCCATGCCGCCACCCGCACTTACATTAAAACCAATCAGCTTATTATTTTCAATGATGGCGATTATGCCCACATCATTTGTAAAAACATCTACATCATTATATGGCGGAATGGCTATTGCGATCTTAAATTTTCTTGGGAAATAATGATCCTGGTATAGTTCATCTTTTTCATTATGAGCAGAAATTTTTTCTTTATCAAGCCATATTTCATAGTAAGCATTTGTTTTAGGTAATAATAGTTTACTTAATTTATCAGCATACGAAAATACTTCTTCATGTATGGCACTGAAACGTGGATGCGCACTTACCACAACATTACGATTCACATCGCCGCAGGCTGCAATGCTATCAAGCTTTACGGTATCAAACTCTTTAATTGTTGGCTTTATATTATGTTTTAAAACACCATGTAATTGTATGGTTTGTCGTGTTGTAATTTTTATAACAGGGCTCGAATATTGCTCACTTACTTCATGCAATGCAAGCCATTGTTTTGCGTTAAGCAAACCGCCTGGCAAACGCAAACGGATCATATAAGAATATAAACGCTCTAACTTTTTTTCAGCACGTTCTTCTCTGCGGTCACGGTCATCCTGCATATACATGCCGTGAAATTTTATAAGCAACTGATCACTATCACGTATAGCGCCTGTATGTTCATCAATCAAACTTTCTTTTAAAGTGCCGCGTAAACCGTTACTTTCTTTTTTTACTTTTTCTGCCATTGTTTCTGCCATTGTTTTTGTTTGACCTCGCCCCCAACCCCTCTCCAAAGGAGAGGGGTAAAAAGGCAAGAGCGTGAGTTAATAATAAACTTTCAATTTTTCGGGTTCTCAAAGTCTCCCGATATTTTCGGGAGATTTAGGATGGGCTGCTAATAAACATCTTTTGCAAACCTGCCTTCTTCTTCCAGTTTATCTAAATATTCTACTGCTGCTGCTTCATCAATATTTGCTTCCTTGCTAATAATATAAATCAAGGTATCTGTTACGTCTTTTGCCATCGGATCTTTACATCCGCACAAATAAATATGTGCGCCGTTTTGCAGCCATGCAAATAATTCTTTCGATTGCTGTTGCATACGATGCTGCACATACAATTTTTCTTTTTGATCTCTTGAAAAAGCCGTATTGATTTTTGTAAGTGATCCTGTATCAAAAAATGAAAGCAATTCAGTTTGATATAAAAAATCTGTTGCAAAATGCTGATCACCAAAAAAGAGCCAGTTGCGTCCTGAAGCGCCTTCAGTGTCCCTGTGAAAAATAAAAGAACGGAAAGGTGCAATCCCAGTACCAGGACCAATCATGATAATATCTTTATCATGTTGCGGTAAACGAAAGTTATCGTTTGGATGAATGTAAAAAGATACTTCATCTCCTTCATTAAAGCCAGCAAAATGACTGCTGCAAAAACCATGTTTTGTTTTTTCATTTACTGAAAATGTATTCCTGCTGACTGTGATGTGAATTTCATTATTACCATGTGCAGATGGTGATGATGAGATGGAATATAATCTTGGTGTTATCGGTTCAAGAATTGTAATTAAATTATCAAGCGAAGCATTTTCTGTAAGCGGATACAGCGCTACTATATTTTTAAGATCAAGCCGAACAGAAGGTAATTCTGTTTGTATCAGCGCTGCATATTTTTCAACTATGCGCAAAGGCAAATGCAATATGTTTAATTTGTATTTAAACAAATTGAACAACGTAATATTTTCATTTTTATATTGGAATGTTTGTGTATTGTATGCAGATAATAAACTCAGAATTTGCTGCACATCTTCATCTGTATTATAAGGAATAATACCTAAAGAATCACCGGGCAAATAATAAATCGCTTCATCGCTGTTTATCTCAATATGCCAGGTTTCTTTTAAAGAACCTTTATCGTTAAGATTAATATGCGTTCCTACTTTTCCTCTATAATAATGATTGCCATGTTTTGCTGTTGTTTGCTTTGGCTGAATATCTACCTGTTGCGTATTTAAAGTAAGCGGCAAGTTTTTCAAAACATTATTTATCCATTCTTCAGAATCAGCATAAAAATCAGTATCCACTTTTTGCAATGATATAATTTGCTTTGCACCAGATTGCTGTAAACGTTCATCAACATCTTCACCGGCTTTACAAAACAAGGGATAAGAACTATCACCTAATGCAAGCACAGCATAATTTAAATTTGTAAGTGTATGTGCCTTTGCATGTAACTGATCATAAAACTTCTTCGCAGCAGTTGGCGGTTCTCCATCTCCCTGCGTACTGATAATAATAAATACAAGGTTTTCTTTTTCAAGGTTAGCAACTGCATAACGGTCAAGCGCTGTAAGGGTAACTTTATGGTGCTTGCTTTTTAAAGCAGCCGCAAGTTTTGATGATATTTTTTTTGAATTACCTGTTTCCGTTCCATATAAAACAGATATAACAAGCTTCTCTGCAGATGAAGCAATTTCAGTTTGAGCAGGCGGTGCAATACTGGTGGTATTTTTTTCTGATAAGCCCGCAAGATACCCGCTCATCCAGATAATTTCATCTCTTGATGACTCTTGTATAATGTGTTTAAATGATTGAAGTTTTTGTTCCGTTAACATGCTCATTATTTTTTTGTATGAATGATTTTATTTTGAGGTAATCATTTTCTTCATCTGCATTGCGGAAATAAGTTGCAGTTGATGATTGCGCATTATTGAACCAGCCAAATTTTTTATACAAGCCGGCAACTTTGCCCATGATAACAATGGATGGACTTGTAAAATTTTGTGCAGGGCTTTCAGAAAAAGTCTTTAGTGTAAACTCTTGCACATGCTGCTGCGGTGTTGTAGCCTGTTCAACAACAATAAAAGGAATTGTTTTATCAGCGCCGGCTTCTGATAATTTTTTAACTATTGAATGCAGGTTATTGCTGCTCATATAAAACACAAGCGTTTCTTCAAACGTGGCAAGTTGTTTCCATTCATTATTGCTGATAACCGTATTTTTAAAATAGGTTAGCAACTGCACGCCGCTTGCGTGTCCTCTTGCAGTTAAAGGAACACCGGTAAAAGCAGAAGCGCCTGACGCTGCTGTAATGCCGGGAACAATTTGATAGGGAATATTATTTTCAGAAAGTGTTTGCAGTTCATCATACACGTTTGAAAAGAAAGCAATATCGCCGCCTTTCAGCCGTACAACTTTTTCATATAAATGTGCAAACTGAACCAGCAGTTTGTTTATATCTTTTTGCTGATATGATTTTTTATTGCCGCCCTGTTTGCCCACATCAACAATAATTGCATTTGCATTTGCATAGCGTTGTATGATTTCATCACCGGCAAGCCTGTCTGTAATTATTACTTCAGCCTGTGATAAAAGATTGGCGCCTTTTACAGTAATTAAATCCGGATTTCCAGGACCTGAGCCAATTAAATAAACCGTTCCTGAAGATGTGTTTGATGAAGATATTTTTTGCATGTATAAAAGTTGATAGTAAAAATGTAAAATCAGTTTGGAAAAAAATGGGAGACTAAACTTAATGATGCGGAAGATGAGTATGCATCAACAACAACTGCACATACATCGCATGGATATTTTGCGCATTGATTTATGGCGATTATGTTTCGCATGTATGGAAACATGAAGCCCGCCTAAGTTGATTTGTATAGTATCTGTTTTCAGATATTTCATAAAACAAAAAAGCCTTCCCCGATTGGAGAAGGCTTATATTTTTTATTGCTTAATTTTTATTTTAACTGCAATACAAATTCCTTCCCCGTAGAGATTTACAACACATACAACAAATGGAAGAAGGATTATACATTGCTTGCTTTGAAGCGCAAATATAGAAAGCTGCTTAATAATAAGAACATTTTTTTTATTAAGGCGAAAAAAGCGCATTGATATTTATTCCTGGAATCTTTGCATGGTTAGGTTGCAGAACAGCTTCAGATAAATATATCAGATAAAAAATTACATAGTAAAATATTCCTTTACTGCCTGAGCAAATTGCGTAAGCGGATTAAAACCGGTTTGTAATGCAAAGCAGAAAACGATTGTAAATGCGATGCCATATAATGCGCCCCATAAATGCGCGGAATGATTAATGCCGCCACTACCACGCTTATTGAGATAGGCTGTAATAATAAGATAGAGTGGACCAAAAATGAA
>JBDTLW010000233.1:0-4769 GCA_039934575.1 Parafilimonas sp.
TATGTGCTTATTTACGTCCTGAATTAAAATTTAATTCTTTGGATGAATTAAAACTGCAGATTGATAAAGACAAACAAGACAGCCTTGCATACTTTGAAAGCTTAAAAAAGTAGAATAGAATTATGGCTTCGACAATGTGTTTTGCAGCCTTTCAACTTTTCTGATTCCTGCGGAGATAACTGCATGATGACAAAAAAAATTCTGCGAAGCAAAATGCCCCGCAGAATTAATAAAACAAACAAATGCATTATTTTTTCTTTTCCTTCAATACATAACCTAATCTTACACCAGCATACCCGTTGTGAAAATAATTATTTTTATCTCCATCAATAACCAGGTTGCTGAAACTCATGTTATAATTGAAGGTTATTGAAACACCGCTCTTAAATTCAAAACCGGCAAGAATATTGGCTCCTCTGTCCACCTGTTTAAGGTCATCATCTTCAGTTTTTCCAAAATGTAAATCTGCTTTATCATGTTCTCCTCCTGCACTTACTTTTAGCTGGCCGGATAAACCAAAAGAAAGTACAGGTCCGCCACCGATATAAAATCTTGTGTTGGCAGAATTGAATTTGTACAAAAAATTAAATGGTATTTCAAGATAGTTCATCGTCAATGTGAGTTTGTAATCATCGCCAAGTAAACTTTCTTTATCAACACCGCCTTTTTGTGTGTATTGGAGTGCAGGTTGAAAGCTTAAATTTTTGAGGATGGTTACATCAGTAAAAATACCTGCAGTAAAACCTGTTTTAGATTTTGAAGTAAATGTTTCACCCTCAACTTTTGTTTTATAAGATGATAATGTTAATCCGCCATTAAAACCAAATCTTGCTTTTTGCGCAGATGCGGCAGTTAAAATACATATTATAACTGCGGCGAGTGTAATGATCTTTTTCATTTTGTTAGATTTTTGTTTGATAAAATTTTATTGAATTTATTTTGTGTATTATTTATGTTGAATACATGAATTGTATTTGCAGGTGGCGCTCTGTATTGGGGAATTTTATTTTTCATATTGCTGATGAATTATTTCAGCTCAAAAATATTTTTATGGAGAGGCTGGTGCGAATTGCTTTTTACTGCAAAGCCAGTTGATGTAAGCAGTAATTACTAATTGGTAAGCAATGCTTCTTTTGCAAGGGTTATATTGCAATATTCATAAAGGATAAGTATATTTATAGGTAGGTATGCAAAAAATCCGTCCACCTCTTTGCATAAACTGCAATTAAAAATTACCCGCTATGAGCCAGCTGCAACTGAGTCTTTTTCAGCACATAAAATCTGCATTGCCTGCGAATCTTTCAATGGCAGATGAAGTAGCCGATATACTTAATGTAAGTATTGACAGCGCTTATCGCCGCATACGCGGTGAAAAGCAACTTAGTTTTGAAGAGATACAAAAACTCAGTGACCGTTTCGGTATATCCGTTGATAAAATATTAAGTCTGAAAAGCGATTCAATTTTATTTTCAGGAGATTTTATTAATTCAGAAAATTTTAATTTCTTAAAATATCTTGATAATATATACAGCAATATTCAGCACATGACAAGCTTTGAGCAAAAGGAATTGTTCTATTTCAGCAAGGATATTCCGATATATTATTATTGCATGTTCCCTGAACTGGCAGCATTCAAATTTTTTGCTTGGATGAAAACATTGCTGCAGTTTCCTGATTATGCAATTCCAAAATTCAGCATGGAAAAAGTTGATGCTGTTTTTTTCGAAAAAGCGAAAAAGATTGCATTGCTGTCATGCCAGTTACCTACTACGGAAATATTAAACGTTGAACATATTCAAACTACTTTAAGACAAATTGAATACTATAAAGATACCGACTTGTTTGAATCAAAATCAGACCTTGATCTGCAATATAACAAGCTGGAAGAAATGAATGATCACATGGAAAAAATGTGCGCAGCCGGAAGAAAATTTATGCCAGGTCAAAAGCCTTTATCATCTTATGCTCCTTTAAAAATGTATGTGAATTTTTTTGTAATAGGCGGTAACAGCATGGTAGCTGTTTTAAACGGAAAAAAAATGTGTTTTCTTCTTCACAATGTTATAAACATATTAAGAACGCATGATGAAGGGTTTTGCAATTACACGTACAACTTCGTTCATAATATTATTACAAAATCCACACAGATAAGTGAAGTGGGCGAACGCGAAAGGACTATCTTTTTTAATTTAACAAGGCAGAGTATTAATTTGAATAAACAAAACGAAATAAAGACCATTGTTAAGTTAACGCCTTACTATTAAGCAGAAATTTCCACAACCTGTTTTGTAGCCTTTTCAATCCTCTTTTACCCTCATGACAGTTGTTCAAACTATCACGTTCTGTAAAAAAAGAAAGTTGCAAAAGTAAAAACGATTGCAACTTTCAAAATAAGTTATACGTATTTTAATCCTGTTTTACAGCAGGTTCTTCTCTTTTATACTGGCAGCATTTAGGAAGTTTTTTATAAGCCGCATCATCTGCTTTTACATCCTGCGTATCATACCCAACAGCAGCAACTGATTTTTCTATATCAAGTGCAGAAGTCTTTTCTGCGGCATAATTTATTACCAGCAAATAAGTTTCATCACTCCAGTTTGCAGATGCAGCGCCGGCATCTGTTGCAGCTTTCTCAATTTTGCCTTTGCATTCATCGCAATTGCCCCAAACTTTTACTGTATCTGTTTTTGTTTGTGCAAATAAAGTTGCAGAGCAAAAACTCATCAGCGTAAGAAAAAAGTATTTTGTTTTCATGGTTAATTTTTTGTTTTTAAGTGTACAAATATAACAGATAATTTTTGGGATACTGCAATTGAAATGCTTAGAAAATATCTTTAACTAAATGTCATTTTCTACATATATATTATTTTCTCTGCCTGAACATCCATTCTATAGCCAGCTTATTATTATACGCGGCAAGCCAGGAAAAATGTCCTGTTTCCGGCACCATTGTAAACCCGGGATGTGCGCCTGCATTCATTAATGCCTGCAACATATCAACTGAATAAATTGGATTTACTGTTGCATCTTCAGAACCGTGAACAATCCACATAGGAACGTGCGCTATAGAAGCTGCTCTTGATGTATCACCGCCACCGCAAACAGGCATGGCCGCTGCAAATAAATCCGGATAACGTTCAATAGCATCAAAAGTGCCAAAGCCACCCATGGAAAGTCCTGTGATATAAATTCGGCTGGTATCAACCGGCGCTTTTTTAATCAGTTGCTGAATTAGTTCTCTCAATAATTGCATTGGCTTTGACGGATCATCTTTCAGCGTCATTGTTCTGCTGCTATTTGCACGCGTAACATTTGCCCAGCCCATACCAACAGGGCATTGCGGCGCAATAACAATTGCTGGATGCATCGTCATCATTTCATCTGTTGCAAAAGCCATCACGCCCCATTTTAATTGAGCTTCATTATCATTGCCGCGTTCCCCTGAACCATGCAAAAAAATTACAAGCGGATATTTGCGTAATGTATCATAATCCGGATACAACATGCGGTAATTTAAAGTGTCTCCTTTTTCGCTGATATAATGTTCAACGCTAAAACGTGAAGGCTGAGCTTTTGCTATAATAGCTGCACAGCAAATAATTGCAATAAGCAGTAATGATTTTTTCAATGGCATTTTTTATGATTTTTCTAAAAGTAAAAAAATAAATTCATTAAGCTGTCAATGAATTTTTTGTGCTGATATTATTTTAGAAGCAAAAAATATAAACTGTAAAAGGATGAGTAACCGCGCAGTGTTGTTACATATTCCTTCTGTATTGTCCGCCTACTTCATATAAAGCATGCGTAATTTCACCAAGAGAACAATGTTTTACCGTTTCCATGAGTTCTTCAAAAAGATTGCCATTGTTAACCGCCACAGCTTTCAACTTATTCAGCATGTCAACGGATCTTTCTTCATTGCGTTTATGAAATGCATTTAAGTTTTGTATCTGCTGTTCTTTTTCTTCAGTGGTTGAACGGATAACTTCAGATGGTGTAATAGTTGGAGAACCTTTTTTATTCAGAAAAGTATTCACACCAATTAAAGGCAATTCACCCGTTGATTTCTGCATTTCATACAGCATACTTTCTTCCTGAATTTTATTACGCTGATACATTCTTTCCATTGCACCTAATACGCCACCGCGTTCTGTAATACTATCAAATTCTGAAAGCACAGCTTCTTCAACAAGGTCAGTTAATTCTTCAATCGCAAAACTTCCCTGTATAAAATTTTCTGTTTTTGCAGAGCCTAATTCTCTATTAATTATTAATTGAATTGCCATAGCACGACGCACACTTTCTTCAGTTGGCGTTGTTATCGCTTCATCATACGCATTTGTGTGAAGCGAGTTGCAGTTATCATATATTGCATATAAAGCCTGTAATGTTGTACGTATATCATTAAAATCAATTTCCTGCGCATGCAATGAGCGACCTGAAGTTTGAATATGATATTTTAATTTTTGTGACCGCTCATTGGCTTTGTATTTATACTTCATTGCCTTTGCCCAAATACGTCTTGCCACGCGGCCAATCACACTATATTCTGCATCCATTCCATTACTGAAAAAGAAAGAAAGGTTTGGTGCAAAATCATCAATGTGCATGCCCCTGCTTAAATAATATTCAACATACGTAAACCCATTTGATAACGTGAATGCAAGCTGTGTAATTGGATTAGCTCCGGCTTCTGCAATATGATAACCGCTGATGCTTACACTATAAAAATTTCTTACTTTCTGATCAATAAAATATTGCTGCACATC
>JBDTLW010000234.1:0-4761 GCA_039934575.1 Parafilimonas sp.
GCGCAACGCACAACACAAAAAAATTACCAGTGTATAAATTGCAGGAGCTGTGTTCAACAATTAATTACCCCATAATATTGATTGGAGGTAAAGAAGACACTGAACAAGGAACAGAAATTTCATCCGTTAGCCCTGAAAAAATTTTTAATGCCTGCGGAAAATTTTCTTTAAATGAATCTGCAGATTTAGTGCGCAAAGCCAAACTTGTTATTTCGCATGATACAGGGTTGCAGTATATAGCTTGTGCATTTCAAAAACCGGTGATGGCAATTTGGGGAGGTACATCACCCAAACTGCAGGTAGAACCTTTTTATGGTACGGCAAATCTCAACTTACATAAAAATTTTATTGTGCCTGGTTTGCGTTGCCAACCCTGTTCTAATTATGGTTTAGAAAAATGCCCGCTCAAACATTTTAAATGTATGAAAGATCAAAATATGGCGTTAATTACAGCAGCGGCTTCACCAATTTTAAAACAATGATTTACTTTAGCTGCAATTTTTAAAAACTTAAAAAATCAAATGAAAAAAATATCGGTTTATATTGTTGTAATATGCCTGTTTTTCGCAGTTAAAACAAATGCTCAAACCAGCGATACATCCATGCAGAAATCGGCAGTTGCTGTTTGTGATTGTTTATCAAAAAGCAAAATAGATAACTCAAGTACGCCGCAACAATTACAGCAACTATTTTTAGGATGCATACTGACTTCAGCACCTGATCTTGTTACAAAAATGATTTCCGGCGGACAGGATAATCAGCAGGCAGCAGAAGAAACAGCAACGAATTTAGCTTTGGAAATGGTTAAGAATGGTTGCCCGGCATTTCAAAAAATTGCTACTGCTATGATGGGTGATGGAGGCGATGATACTATGCAAATGGAAATTCCAATGGCTGCTCCTTCAAAAACTGAAGCTGTTGAAAACGCAGAAGGCGTGGTAACAAAAGTTGAAGAAAGAGATTTTACATATATCACTATTAAAACCACTGCAGGGCGAGAACTTGTTTTTATTTATTACAATTATGTGCCCGGCTCCGATGACTGGATAAAAAATCCTTCAGTGCTTTTAAAAAATAAAAATATTTCTGTTGGTTATGTGAATGATGAAGTATATCAGCCGAAGTATAAAGAGTTTATGAATGTAAAAGAAATAAAAACGCTTAGTATTAAATAGTATTCTTTACCGTGAATGAAAAAAACAATAAGTCTCCGCAGATATTAAACTCTTCTTCTAATTTTCTTGGGTTTTGCTTTCTTGTATTAACTTCTTTAAAGTTTTTAAAATTATCTGCAAATACAATTCTTGATGAAATAACGGGCTGCTGTTTTATTATATTTATGTTTAGCTGTTTATGTTCTTTTCTTTCCATCCGCAGCAAAACAAAACGTGCTGACTTTTATGAAACACTTGCCGAATATTCATTTCTTGCGGGCTTAATCATCATTTTTTTTATGACGATATTTTTTATGCTGGAAATAATTCATTAAGCTTTTGAACATACTGCTGCATAAACTCTTCTTTTCTTTTCAATTTGTATTGCATTATAAATCTTGGATGAGACAGCGATTCAATTTTATGAAACCATGTATGTTTAGCGTTGAGTTTTTGCAGATACTTAAAATTTTCTCCTTCGCCAATACAAAAGCAAACATCAGTTTGTAAACCAAAAGAAATTTGTTTTTGCATGCAATCAACAACAAAGGGTTCAATTTTTTCCAGTAATATTTTATCATCATAATAATTCAGATTCTTTCCTTTTTTTACAAAACCTAACGGGCTTACAGCAGAAATATAAAAACGTTTATAAAATGCTGCAGCGCCGCCAAATGCTTCAATCATTTCATAAATAAAAACAGAAGAAAGTTCTTGCTTTTTTTGAAAATTATTATGAATGCTGCAAATATTTTCTAATCTTACCGGATCTGTAAACGGAATACCTGTAATACCTGCGCCGAACCTGCCCGGATTTATTCCAACTAATAAATGCCGCTTACTATTATCACTATAATATTTTTTATAGAAAGAAATACATACATGTTGCACCTCTGCGCGTGTATGTGCATCAAGCACTTCAACGTCTTTGGGTAATTTAAATGGAAGATGAAGATGAAAAAGAAAGTTGAGAATATTATCAGCAAAGTTCATCAGATAAAATAACAATCTGTTTATGCATGAACGTTATGTTCTGTTTAATAAAATATTTTATATCTCTCCAATAACCTGCGTGTAATTAATATCGGTAAGTATCATGCGAAGCTGATCTTTCACTTTTACAATATGCATAACCAGTTTCGATTCTTTACAGGAATGCAGGAATTCTATAATTTCTGTAAAGCGGGGATTTTCGCTGCCTTTTACTTCTTTGTGCGATTCATTTCTTAATTGAAATAAACGCAAAAGCTTTTTAGTTTCCTGCGGTGTTGACTCAATATACTCTTTTATATCATGCAGATCATCCGCAATTTTTCTAAAAAATTTTTGATAATAGATCTTTGATAATCGCTCAAGAGTTTGAATAGACATTACAAGAGTTTTGTTGTGAATAATATGAAGTTCCAAATGTGTACTTAGCAATAAGTCTGCGGTAAGATAAGCATAAATTTATAGAGGCAAAGCATATTTTTTCAACAATGTGAATATGGTCTTAAAAAGTAATAATGATGAATATCTGTAATAGAAAAATTTATACGAAATGATGATTATTGGCTACAAAATTTATTTTTCAACGATAGTATCGCCAGGTTTTATTTCCGCAGCTTTAAAAGAAAAATTTCTTTGCGTAAAATAACTGAACAGCACAACAAAAACGCTGGTAATAATTTTTGAGAATGTTGGCCACCAATGAAACTCTTCAATAAATAATTTCAGGAAAAAATAATTTAATGCAATGCAGGCCATTACTATTAGAAAATAACGAAATACCTGTATGCGTTTTTTGGTTTGTGTTTGTTGCCACACCACATAGCGGCTTAAATAAAACCCCACAGGAAATGACAAACAAAAAGAAACAAGAAATGCAAATATGTATGGGCTGATGGCGATATTGCCTATATACACAATTTGTTTATCAATAAAATAATTATACGAAATAGAATATAAAGCGATATCAAAAAGCATATTGACGCCGCCGCAGGCTGCATAGCGAAAGGTTTGCAACGGCATAAACTTTTTAAACAGAGGATAAAAAGCATCTACCACAGCCAAAACAATTTTTCGTATAAATGCATGCAGTTTTTTCATGGCGGCTGCTAAGATAATTCTAAATATAAACAGCGTATTTCTCTTTACGGATTTAAGAAAGATTTTGCAAGCCTGCGTTTGTTATTTTTGCGCTTCAAGATTTATTATGAGTTTATTAACCGATATACGGGCAACCGCTAAAAACGCAATTGAAACATTGTATGAAACTTCAATTGATGAAAAGGCAATAACTATAAATTTAACCAAGCCTGAATTTGAAGGAGATTATACAATCGTATTATTTTCTCTGCTTAAATCTTTAAAAAAATCTCCGGATGTTTTAGGAAATGAATTAGGTAAATTTTTGGTTGATGAGCATACTGATATTTTTCAATCGTACAACATTATAAAAGGCTTTTTAAATCTTGTTGTTTCAGATAAGTACTGGATAAATTTTTTATCTGAAAATTTTAATAATGAAAATTTTGGCAGGCAGGAAGTCAGCCATAAAAAAATTATGGTTGAATATTCTTCACCCAATACAAACAAGCCTTTGCATCTTGGGCATTTAAGAAATATTTTTTTAGGATGGAGCGTTGCAGAAACTTCAAAAGCAACCGGAAATGAAGTAATTAAAAGCTGTATTGTAAATGATCGCGGCATTCATATTTGTAAAAGCATGATTGCCTGGCAACTGTTTGCAAATGGAACAACACCTCAATCAACCAACACAAAAGGAGATCATTTTGTTGGTGATTATTATGTAAAGTTTAATGATGAATATAAAAAGCAAATTCAGGAGCTGATTGACAAAGGAGTTGAAAAAGATAAAGCAGAAAAAGAAGCACCGGTAATGAAAGCCGCGCAGCAAATGCTGGTGGATTGGGAAGCCGGAAAGCCTGATGTGATTGAGCTTTGGGACACAATGAATAATTGGGTATATGCAGGTTTTGACAAAACATATAAACGCATAGGCGCTGATTTTGATAAAATATATTATGAAAGTCAAACCTATATTCTTGGAAAAAATTTAGTGGAAGCCGGTTTGCAAAAAGCTGTTTTTTATAAAGAAGAAGATGGCAGCGTTTGGATTGATCTTACTGCTGACGGGCTTGATAAAAAGATTGTTCGCCGTAAAGATGGAACTGCTGTTTATATAACGCAGGATATTGGATTGGCAGTTGATAAATACGAGGAATATAAAATTGATGAAAATATTTATGTGGTAGGAGATGAGCAGAATTATCATTTTAAAGTATTGAAACTTATCTGTGAAAAAATGGGCTTGCCTTCATCAAAAGGAATGTATCATTTGAATTATGGAATGGTTGAATTGCCTTCAGGAAAAATGAAAAGCCGCGAAGGAACCGTAGTTGATGCAGATGATATTGTTGATGAAATGATACACATCGCGAAGCAAAAAACAGAAGAGCTTGGGAAGGTAAAAGACTTTACTAAAAACGAATTAACCGATTTATATGAAACAATTGGCTTAGGCGCTTTGAAGTTTTTTTTGCTGCGTGTTGACCCTAAAAAGAGAATGGTGTTTAATCCTGAAGAGAGTATAGATTTTCATGGT
>JBDTLW010000235.1:0-4754 GCA_039934575.1 Parafilimonas sp.
AAGGATCTGCATCAAGAGAAACCAGTAAAAATATTTTCTCTTTTACCCTGAACACCAAGGTAGTTTCACCAAAAGGGAAATCTTCTGTTACAGCTTTTTTAGAAAGACAATATTCTCGGAGTATTTCGATGTTCATGCAATTAAAACTAAATCAAATCATTTTTTATAAATACCTGTGTTTTTCAGATTACATATAAAATTTCTGTGGGTAAATTTTCATTATACATGAAAGGACAATGCAGAATTATTGTTCTATTAAATTAATTAATCTTTCGTTATTTCAACTTAAATAATTACTAAAAAATATTATTCGCATAATCATTATTGTATTGTATAATATCAGGCTCACGCACATAATTTGTGTTATAGCGAAACTGAATATTTACTATCATCCTTGCAAGAAAATGATTCATGCCGTAAGCAGTGTGCGGAAAATATACAAACCGCAACTCTGCTGTTCTGAAAACAAGATTTTCATTTCTTGCTCTTATGCCTCCACCCAATCCATAATACCAGGCTCGCTGATCTAATGCATCTTTTTCAGGCTTAAGCGCTGCCACATCACAGAACACAAATGGAGAAAATTTAAAACCAAAAACTTTATAGTTTATAAAAGATATTGTTTCTGAATGAAGGCTTATACGCTGATCTCCCTTTACAGAATCTCTTGAAAAATATCTGATACCAAAAGTATTATTTATAGTTAATGGTTCAAGACCTGTACGATTAAAAATACGGGCATAAGAAACCAGTACATATTGGCGCAGTTTTAAATTTTTAAATTCAAATGGTCTGCTGAAAGCAGAAACGCCTCCAAGCACGCCTGCATCCTGCCATTTGCTCTTATTAAAAAAAGTTCCGGCACGTAAGAAATACTGTACAATATCTCCTTTATTATAAATAACGTAACGGTTAAGATCAACGCCTGCATAAGGACGGGAGAGATATGATTGTTGATACCAGCCGCCTGTAAGCGCTACATTATATCCATAGGGCACATCTTCTGTTGTACCAAAACCATAGAGATAATTTGTTTTATAAAACTCCTGTTTAAAAAAAGTGAGCTGCCCAAGTATTGCCTGCTTATCATTAAACCTGAAAATAAGTTTATCAACAGCCTGCTGCGGGGTTTGAAGAAAATTTAAATCGTAGTAACGAAGACTTACAAACTTCCTGTCGGGATGTATATTATTTAAAGTGAATTTTTTTACACCAAGGTTATAACCAACCCATGAATCGAAAAGCTGGTAATGATAATCGTAAAAATTAGCTTCAGGTTTATTATAATTATTAAATGTTTCAAAATTTCCCAGCGCTAAACCTCCGGCAAAATGAGAATATTTTGAAACAAGATTTCGCTGTAAAATAAAAGTAAGTGCATGTTCATCAGAAGTTGCATCAAACAAATCATTACTGATAGTGGAGTAACCAACAGAAGCATCAATAAAACTATGCGCCACATTAAATTTAGTATAACGAAGACCAACACCACTTGCCGGGTCTCTGTCTTTTTGCACTAACACTGTTGCCTGCAGGCTTTGACCAACACCAAATAAATTTGCATCTTCAACTCTTGCTTTAAATTTCCCTGTGCTTGCCTGGTTAATTACTGCATTAATGCTAAAAAAATCTTTGGTAATAACATACACATCTACGGAATCCGGCGAGCCGGTTTTCGGTTGAATTATAATACGTGCATCTTGTATATAATCAAGCGAACGCAGGTAACGTTCATTATCTGCAAGCAGACTGGCTGATACAGGCGTGTTCTCTTTTATAAAAAGGTCATTTCTTATTACCCATTCCTTGGTTGTATTATGCAGACTGTTTAAAATTTTTGTACCAAAATAATTTATGGTGCTTGCAGTATCATTAAATGTTTTTTCAAATTTGTACTGATTAAGAATAATGTGCCGGATAATTTTTCCTTCATAAGGCTTAAATTCAGTTTCACTTTTTGTAGTTAATAAACCCTGCTGGTTTATAGTGTCTGAACTATTCTTTTTAAGAAACCGCATTGCATAATTAAAAATATTATTTTTTGAAGGTGTGCTATCCGTATCATTTTGCTGGCTATCAGCACAAAAACAAAACAGGAGCAGCAAAATTGTTATGGATAAATTGAGGGAATATTTCACACTAAATAAGCGATTAAAAAAATAAACTTATTGCATAAACATCAACAATTTAAGGAATATACATTTTAAGTAAATCCAAAAAATGCCTGCGGTCTGTCATGCGTGCACCGAGGCTTTCTAAATGACTGGTGTAGAGCTGGCAATCTATCAGTTCAACACCTTCTTTTATTAATTGGCGAACATAACTTATAAAAGCGAATTTGCTTGCATTTGAAACCTGGCTGAACATACTTTCTCCAAAAAAAACTTTACCTAATCTTATTCCATATAAGCCACCAATAAGTGTATTGCCCTGCCATGCTTCTGCAGAATGCGCATAACCTTTTTTATAAAGATTTATATAAGCTTCCTCCACTTCATCTGTAATCCATGTGCCTTGCTGGTTGCGCTTTGCAGTTTTGCAATTATGAATAACATTTTTAAAAGCAGTATTTGTTTTAAATTGAAATTGGTTGCTGCGTAAAACCTGTTGCATGCTTTTGCTAATTTTTAATTCATCCGGAAACAAAACAAAACGCGGATCGGGACTCCACCAAAGCGGCAATTTATCTTCAAACCAGGGGAAAATTCCTTTTCTGTAAGCAAGCAATAATCTCTCTGTACTTAAATCTCCGCCCATAGCAAGAAGACCATCTTCTGTTGCATTTGTTGGTGATGGAAACCATAATTTATCATCAAGAATTGATAAGGGCATGGCAGGAGAGGAGTAGCTGGTGAATAATAAAATCAGTGCGCAACCATTTCTTCTATGGTTGCATTTATGCCGCGGTCTATAATTGCTTCACGCATTGGATTGAGGGTTTCATAATCGCCTTGCTTTACGGCATATTTTCCATGATAATGTATAATATAAGCGCTTTGCTCAGCTTGTTCAAATGTGTGTGCGCACACTTCAACCAATGTTTCAATAACCCAATCAAAACTATTTACATTATCATTCCACACAATAAGGTTAAATGAAGTTGTAAGCGTGGTTAGCAAATCCGTTTCAACATCCTCAAGTGTCTGCTCCGCATTAACTGTAACAGGTTTCATGTTGCAAATTTAGCAATATGCAAGTTATTAATTCACCATCGTATTATTTTATTGAAGCAGATACGATCCGTTCTTTACCCTGTATATCTTTTTTGATCTTAACTTTTATAAATCCTTTTTCTTCAAATAGAGCCTTAACCTTTTCGCCCATCATTTCATTTATCTCCACATATAATTTTCCGCTTCCTGCTTTTAAATTCTGCAAGCTAAAATCTGAAATAGCTTTATAAAAAAACAAAGGATCATTATCAGGAACAAATAAAGCAAGTTGCGGTTCAAACAATAAAACATTTGGATGCATTTCGCTTGCTTCGTTTTGTTTTATGTAAGGCGGGTTGCTCACAATAATATCAAAAAGAGGTAAAGGTTTATCAGTTTTAAAATTTAAAATATTGGCTTGAAAAAATTTAATTTCAACATTATTTTTAATAGCATTTTTCTGTGCAATATTTAACGCTTCATCACTGATATCCAAAGCATAACAATCTAATGTTGGTAATTTTTTTTTAAGTGAAATAGCAATACAACCGCTGCCGGTTCCTATATCAAGAATTGAAAGATTTTCGTTTGATATTTCTGAAAGTACAACCTCAACCAACTCTTCTGTTTCAGTGCGCGGAATTAATACATGTTCATCAACATAATATTTCATTCCCACAAACCATGCTTCATGTAAAACATATTGAATTGGTGTATGCTGAAGCAATTGTTTTGTAAAATCCTGCAGTTGATGTTGCTGTGTTTCCGTTAATAATAATTCTTTATTTATTAATCTTTCTGTTCTGGACAAACCTGTAGTTTTTTCCATGATCATATCCGCAATTTTTATTGCTTCACGATCATCATATAATTGCATCAATTGAACTGATAAATTTTTAGCGGCTTGTAAAATGGTCATATTGCAATGCTATTAATTATTTTTGAAGAATGCTTCAGCAAGATGAACAGTTTATGCAACGATGTCTGCAACTGGCAAAATCAGGAGCGGGTTATGTGGCACCAAACCCGATGGTTGGCGCTGTATTGGTTTATGAAAATACAATTATAGGAGAAGGCTATCATAAAAAATATGGTGAGGCGCATGCCGAAGTAAATTGTATTACATCAGTAAAAAATGATGATAAGCATTTAATAGAAAGATCAACATTATATGTTTCGCTGGAACCTTGTTCGCATTATGGAAAAACGCCGCCATGCAGCGATCTGATCATTAAAAATAAAATACCAAAAGTTGTAATTGGTTGCAGGGATATTTTTGAAAAAGTTGATGGCAGGGGAATAGAAAAATTAATAGCAGCCGGCGTTAAAGTTGTTATAGGCATTCTTGAAAAAGATTGCATTGAATTGAATAAACGCTTCTTTACTTTTCATACAAAACAGCGACCGTATATCATTTTAAAATGGGCGCAAACTGCCGATAAAAAAATTGCTGCAAACGACAACAAACGACTAACAATCAGCAATGAAGTAACAAATCGTTTTGTACATAAATGGCGTGCTGCAGAAGCCGCAATTCTTGTTGGAACAAATACAATTAAAGCTGATGATCCGTTACTCACGAATCGTTTATGGAGCGGAAAA
>JBDTLW010000236.1:0-4752 GCA_039934575.1 Parafilimonas sp.
ATGAGCTGTTTTTATCAGCTCTTTAAAATCGTCTTCAGTGCCGTAAGCAGGGTCAATATTAGTGTATGAACTTGCAGCATAATAACTCCCAAAAGTACCCTGTCTTTTTTCAACGCTTATAGGTGTAACAGGCATCAGCCATAAAATATCCACACCCATATTGTGTAAGCGTGGAATATGTTCTATAAAAGCTTTAAATGTTCCATCTCTTGTGTATTGCCGCACATTTACTTCGTAAATATTTGTTCCGTTACCCCAGTCTATAATTGGAAAAGCTATTGCCATTTTTTTGGTTACTAAAAATCAAGTATTATACCAATGCTTGTTTAATGAATAACATTGCAAACAGGTTAATCGGCTTTACAAATTCCAAATACCTAATTCCCAATTCCACTCAAACTACTGCACTGCTTTTTCAACTCTTATACCTGCATTTAAAATATTCTGCAGCGGATCTTCACGCATTACCTGTTGCAATGAAAATGTATAAGCGCCTTTTGTTAATCGCGTTGGATGGCTGAATAATAAAACGCGCTGCTCAATAATATCATCCATTGAAGAACCAAGCCAGCCATTGGCATTAGCCAGCAATAAATTTAATCGTTGTGTTTGCGGTTTTTTATTGGGAACTGATGAAGTAAAATCAATCCAGATATTATTGAAATGATAAGACTCTGTATGCCGTAGCACGAGGTAAATATTATAATACGCTAAACTGTCTGTTGCCGTAAATGTGAAGAATAAACTGTCATTGCTGCTCCATTCATGATGCGGTATGGCTGCAGTTTTTTCAAACACATCAATTGTATTGCAGGCAGTAAATAACAATGCAATAGCAATACATATTTTGAAACTAAAATGCTTCATGCTTACAGCACATTTAAAATTTGTTCTTTTGCTCTTTCCAATTCATCCTTCATTAGCACAACACATTTTTGAATATCAGAATCATAAGCTTTAGAACCGGTCGTATTTATTTCCCTGCCAATTTCCTGTAAAATAAATGAAAGCTTTTTGCCTTTTACAATGGCTTTATCATTGAGTATATCCTTAAAATATTCACAATGATTTTTTAAACGCACCTGCTCTTCGTTTATATCAATCTTTTCTATGTAATAAATTATTTCCTGCTCAAGCCTGTTAGGATCATAATTTTCTTTACCAACATTTTCGTCTAAGACTTTTTGTAAACCTTCTTTTATTTTAATTCTTCTTCTCGGCTCCAGCGATGCTACTGCCGTCTGCTGCAATTCTATATTTGTAATTCTCGCCGTCATATCATCTTCAATGCTTTTGCCTTCTTCTTTGCGATGTTTATTCAAATCAGCAATTGCCTCATTTAAAACGCCTGAAAAAAACGCCCATCCTTCTTCTGAAATTATTTCTGTTGAATTACTGATCACATCGGGCAGGCGCAGCAAAGTGCTTAAAATATTTTCCTGCGACAGACCCAACTCCTTTGACAAGGCAAGCACCGGTTCGTAATACGCTTTTATCACAGCTTTATTTACACGCACAGATTTATCAGAGCCATTTTGAGAAATGGTTATCATGCATTCAATGCTTCCGCGCAGCAAGCCTTCATTCAAAATATTTCTTATTTCAAATTCATAGGGTTTAAGCAACGCAGGCATGGTAAGCCGTATATCATATTGCTTACCGTTTAGTGAGCGTATTTCAACCAAATAAGATTTATCAGCATTCATTTTTTCTGCGCGTCCGTAACCTGTCATTGAATAAAGCATAATTTGTAGTGTATGCTGCAAAGAAAAGTAATTATATGCAAGCAACAGGTTCAATTGTTTTTCTGTATTTATTTATTTTAGTAATCTTTAAAATTGATACGCAAAAATTACTTATTCAAGTTGAAGGTTTTCATTTTATTTTTGAATAAAACGCATTGAACTTTCCTGCTGTTGCCATAGTGATCTTAAATTATAACGGGCGCAATTATCTTGAAAAATTTTTGCCTTCGGTTATGGCATCTTCATATCCAAACAAAAAAATAATTGTTGCTGATAATGCTTCAACGGATGACAGTGTGTTGTACCTCCAAAATAATTTTAAAGAAATTGAAATTATTTTACTGGATAAAAATTATGGTTTTGCCGGCGGTTATAACAAAGCTTTATCACAGGTAATATCTGATTATTATATTTTATTAAACTCAGATGTAGAAGTTGTTTCCGGCTGGATCCAAAATATGATAACACTGCTTGAAGCTGATAGAAATATTGCAGCCTGCCAACCTAAAATTTTATCTTATTACAATAAAAAATTGTTTGAACATGCAGGTGCCTGCGGCGGATGGATAGATGCTTTAGGCTACCCGTTTGCACGGGGCAGAATATTTGATGTGTGTGAAGAAGATAAAGGCCAATATGATGAGCCGGATAAAATTTTTTGGGCAACCGGCGCTGCATTATGTATAAGAGCTGAATACTTTCATGAAATGAATGGGTTTGACAGCTATCTTTTTGCACACATGGAAGAAATTGATCTTTGCTGGCGGCTGCAGCGCAAAGGTTATACAATTTATTGTTGCCCTTCTTCTGCAGTATATCATGTTGGCGGCGGCACTTTACCTAAAACAAACAGCCGCAAAGCGTTTCTGAATTTCAGAAATAATTTTATTATGCTGCTGAAGAATCTTCCTTTATCTGAAGCATTCTGGAAAATTCCATTACGTGTTTTGCTTGACTGGTTATTCGCAATTAAAAGCCTGCTGCAAAAAGATATCAAATCTTTTTTTGCAGTGTTTAAAGCCCATGCAGGTGTTTTAAAATGGATAAGTATTCGCTATCAATATAAACACCAGAAGCTTCCTTTAATAAAAATTAAAAAAATAAATGGCGTTTATAACGGGGCGTTGATATGGGCTTATTTCATTCAGAAAAAAAAACATTTTTCAGAAATTATTAAGACAAAGAAATAAATCAAGGTACAGACCTTATTTTTGCAGCGTAAATTTATAACATGTCATACGAATCAGAATATAAAGAAAAACAGTTTGGGTACAATTGGGTAAACTCTTCCCGTTTTTTATTTTACCTGCAGGTGCTTTGTTTTGTTGCATTAGTAACAGGCATGAGCTATAATTTGTATGTGCATAGGTACAAAGGCAAGCCTGATGTAGAGGTGCCAACAAACACATTATATACTCCGCAATACAAATAATTGGCTTAAAATTTTTTGCATTAAAGCCAGATTGCTATTTTTGCCGTCCTTTAAAAAGTTCTTATATATAAGCGTTCCGAAATTCTTCGGAATCATTTGGCAGAGCATCCCGCACATGCGGGACCAAGGTTGGGGTGAATTAAAAGAAAGAAAGAAAGTTCTTATTTATAAGCGGAAGTAGCTCATTTGGTAGAGCACGACCTTGCCAAGGTCGGGGTAGCCAGTTCGAGCCTGGTCTTCCGCTCAGCTTTAAAAAAAAGTTATTGGTTAGAAATAACTGGTAACTTTTTTTTATTGTAAGCCCTGGTGGTGGAATTGGTAGACACGCAGGACTTAAAATCCTGTGATCCGAAACGATCGTGCGGGTTCAATTCCCGCCTGGGGCACTTTAAAAAACCTTTGCGAAAGCAAGGGTTTTTGTTTTTATAGCAACCATTAATATTTTTTCTGCAAAGAATTGCTAATTGAACAGTAACAATTTTATAGTATGCATAAAATATAATTTAGAATATTATGCTGCTGTTTTGCTAAACTTCACACTATATGCCTGAAGTTTCCAACATCAAAATAATATAACTCTTATTGCCTTTATCTTCGCAGCACATGATTGACTTTCGCAGCGATACCGTAACCAAGCCAACACCTGCAATGTTGAATGCAATGTTTCATGCAAAAGTGGGTGATGATGTTTTTGGTGAAGACCCAACAATAAATGAACTGGAAGAAAAAGCAGCAGAAATGTTTGGAATGGAATCTGCTGTTTTTTGCCCGAGCGGTACAATGACAAATCAAATTGCAATTAAATGTCATACACAACCCGGCGATGAAATTATTTGCGATCATCTTTCGCATGTTTATCAATATGAAGGTGGCGGCATTGGATTTAATTCAGGCTGCTCTGTAAAACTGATTGAGGGAAACTATGGAAGAATAACTGCTCAGCAGGTAGAAGCATCAATTAATAATAAGTATGATGTACATAAACCAATTTCAAAATTGGTTTCGTTAGAAAATACTGCCAATCGTGGCGGCGGAAGTTGTTATGATTTTGAAGACATCATATCAATAAAAAAAATCTGCGAAGCAAATGATTTGCTTTTGCATTTGGATGGTGCAAGATTGTTTAATGCAATCGTTGCAAAAAACGAATCACCAAAGGATTATGGAAAAATTTTTGACAGCATTTCTGTTTGTTTAAGTAAAGGTTTAGGCGCACCTGTTGGCAGTGTGCTTATCGGTACAAAAAATTTTATTGTAAAAGCAAGACGTATAAGAAAAGTTTTTGGCGGCGGTATGCGGCAAGCAGGTTATCTCGCGGCTGCATGTATGTATGCTTTGGATAATAATATTGAAAGATTGAACGAAGATCATCATCATGCAAAACAAATAGCAGATGCATTACAACAAAAAGATTTTGTTGGTGAAATATTACCTGTGGAAACCAACATTATCATTTTTGAAGTGAAAGAAAAATATTCAGCAAAAGAACTGGCTGATGAATTTAAAAAACATAATATTTTAGCGATTGCCATTTCAAAAAATCAAATGCGATTGGTTACGCATCTTGATATTAGC
>JBDTLW010000237.1:0-4738 GCA_039934575.1 Parafilimonas sp.
GCAGTTAAACGATTTTTTTGATTGTTATTTATTTATTTAATGAAGTCTAATATCCTCTTTACAAAAAATTACTGGTTTAAGAACGCTGATGTATTTATAATAATTGCATTTTGTTTTGTTCCTGTTTTTTTAAGCTTTCCTTACAGAGTAAATATTTTTCTTTCATGGGAAGGTGCTTACCGCTTGTATTTAGGCCAAATACCCTATAAAGATTTTGGATTGCCCATGGGGTTTACATACTGGGTAGTTCCGGCAATTTTTTTTAAATTTTTGGACCTTATTTAATTACGCTGGTAAAAGCGCAGGTTTTTCTAAATCTTATTTGTGCTTTTTCTTTCAGAGGTATTCTGAAAAAATTAAAGCTGGCAGATGGAATAAGAATTTCTGTTATTATAATTTTCTGCCTTTCTTATATACTTATCAATTTTTGGCCATGGTATAATAATTCTGTTATTATTTATGAGTTAGTTGGTTTAAACTTTTTATTTGGATTTTTTAAACGGAATAATAATTGGAAGTATGCCTATCTTTTTTTAAGCTGCTTTTTTCTGTTTGCTTCTTTTTTTACAAAACAGGATGGAGGCTTTCTCGGTTTTGCCATTGCAACTGCATTGATTTTTTATTATGCAATTGTTTCTAAAAAATGGAAAGATCTTTTCCTGTTTATTTTCTGTTATGTATTAATTGGTTTTTTTATAATTCTTCCATTTACCAAATATAGTTTTGGTTATTGGTTTAATCATGGGCAGCCACCACACACAGCAAGATTTTCTGCACAGGACCTTTTTAATGAACTTTTTGCCGGCTCGCAATGGATAAAATTTTATTTTTTATTAATAGCAATAATTGTTGTTTTTAAAATCCGCAACAACAAAAAGTTTTTCTTTAATAAAAATGAAATACTTTTTCTGCTACTCACGGTAGGCATACTTGCTGAAGCATTAATTTTTGGAATTACAAGTTATACCCCGCCTGATAATAATATATTCTTTCACAGTTTTGCGCTTGCCTATATTCTTACAGGTTTGGCAGAAATTGCTGCAATTGATTTTAACAGGTACCGGTATTTTTTTGGCCTTGTATTGCTTGTGTTGTTTTGGTGGTCGGGCGGATACTGGCAATATATAAACAGGATCGTTTCACGCATGTTTCCGCAGCAGGAAACTGCTTTGGAAAATGATACTGCCCGTACCGAGAATGTAATTAACGAACACACATACATGCTTAATCTGGATACAAATTATTATGAAGATGAGAGCATGTGGAGAACAATTGATTCATTAAAATCTTTTCAAAAAATATATTTACCGCCATCAACAATAGCAGGGATTCAGCGCTTGGAAAAAATGCCTTTACTAAAAGATAGAAATGTCAGCGTTTTAAATATGACTGAGCTTACGCCGCTTGATTATGAATTTGGATATAAACTTGAAACCGGTGAGAATTATCCGTTATGGGATCATTTAGGTGTGTGCATGTTTAATAATCAATGCGATGATTTTTGTGATAAAATAAAAAATAAAAAATACGATGTTGTATTGTTTGAAAATGTGTCTTCTTTAAATAATTTCTTTCCTTTCAGAATAAGAGATTCTTTGCAGGTTTACTATAATAAAACAGATAGCTTTCTTGCACCAAGAAGACCAACCAATGGTACTATTGAAGTGTATGTAAAATAATTTTAGAAAGAAATTACACCCTTCAACTCTTCAAAGAAAACATCTTTTTTCCGGGCAGAAATTGGTATTGATGCGCCATCAGTCATAATGATAGAAGCGCCAACACCTTTTACAATTTTTATCATGTGTCTTACATTTATTAAATAAGATTTATGCACCCGGTAGAAACCTTTTTCTGTTAACAGCTCTTCAAAATCTTTCAGAGATTTGGAAGCCACATAAGTAATATTGCCGGTTAATTTAATTTTAGAGTAACTGTCTAATGCTTCAATGTACATGATTTTATTAATGTCAACAATATCATAGCCATCAGCAACGTGCACCACTATTTTTGAAAAATTTTCCGGTGCACTGGTGAAATAATTTTTCACAAGTCCGCTGATCTCTCCAAACTTACTTTGCTTGTTTCTTACCTTTTCTATAGCAGCTATAATATCTGAGGCTTTAAATGGTTTTAATATATAATCCATTGCAGCCATTTTTAATGCACGTACGGCATACTCCTGGTAAGCAGTTACAAATACGATCTCAAAATTCAGGTTTGAGATTTTTGGCAATAATTCAAAAGAAGTATAGGGTGGTAATTGAATATCCATAAAAACCACATCTACTCTTTCCCTTTCAATATTGGCAAGTGCATCATCAAGGTTGTCTGCAGTCCATATTACTTCTACATTTTCGCAGTCAAGAAGAATTGTTTTTAATATCTCGATGTTTGAAATTTCATCATCAAGTATAGCTGTTCTTATATTTTTCATGATATTAGATATTTATACAAAAATCATTAATTATTTTGAATTGGCAATCCCAGCTCAACCAGAAGTCCCTCACCTCCGTTTGCTTTTTTATCTGTAATATTTATATACCCTTTTTTATCTGTGGTTTCATTTAGCAAACGTAATCTTTCGCTAATAATTCTAAGAGCTGAATTTTCATATCTCGGATAACTTTGCAGATCTTTTTTAAGCCCGATACCATTATCATCTATTGTGCAGATCAGCAGATCATCTTTAGTATAAAGATCTATTTTTAGTTCTCCATTCATTTTCTTTGGTGCCAGCCCATGCCGTATAGCATTTTCAACAACAGGCTGTATCATCATGGCAGGAATGTAACAGTTTTTTGATTCATCCAGCTTATCAAGGTCTATTGTATAAACAAAGCTGTTGTTAAATCTTAAACTTTCCAATTCAATATATCGCTTTACGAAATTTGTTTCATCAGTTAGGGGAACATAGGTCTTTTTAGCATTTTCAAACATTTGTCTAAGCAGTAATGAGAAATCAGATAAGTAATTAAATGCTTTTTTATTTTCGTTTATCATTACCAGATATTGTGCAGCGCTTAATGAATTATACACAAAATGAGGATTCATCTGGCTGCTGAATGCTTTGGTTTTTAGTTCAATTAAATTTTTCTCATATAAAAGTTCCCGGTTTCTTGCGGTAAGAGTATTATACATACGATTATAAAAAAAAATGCCGCCGCCAATAGCTGCCAAAAGAAGGTAGTATGCAAAAATGGCTAAACTCATAGAGTAACTTGAGGTGTTTTGTACGATCAGCTTTAAACAGCCAGTGTTTAGAAATTTTAAGTTAAACACCGTCAACTTAATTTAGTGCAAATAACATATAATTTATCACTAACCATCAAGTAATAAATTTATTTCATATCCTGAAAAAGCACAAAAGAAAATGCTTCGGAATATATGCAGCATACAAGTCAGCATAAAAAAACAAATATATTCTTTACAGGAATATTACTAAAAACCTGGTAAACAATAAAACCAACCTTATGTTAATACCGTAGCTTGATACTATAATCATTTTCCAAACTTCATGAACAATTTTTTAAACAATTTTATTTCTCACCCAAAAAATCAGGCACTATGCGTATGAAATTTTTACACTCACATGCCCGCAGGCTTTTAATCCTTTTTGTGCTGTTCACAGCACTTGCTAAAAACTCCAATGCATCTTCTCACAGAGAAGCGCCATTGATCTCAAACGATCCGCTGGCTGATAATACGGATGTTTATGCTTTCAGGAGCCCTGACAATCCAAACACCGTTACTATAATTGCAAACTATATTCCTTTTGAACTGCCTGAAGGCGGCCCAAACTATTATACGTTTGGAGAAAACATACGCTATGAAATTCATATAAAAAACAATGCAAGCACTGCAGGCGATGATATTACATACAGGTTTACATTCACACATACAAACCAGGATCCCACTACATTTTTTAATATCCGGCTGGGCCAACAAAATTTAAAGACGACTTATATATGTGAAAAAAGCACAGATGGCGGAAAAAATTTTGTTACCATTGTTAGCAGCGGTATTGTACCACCGGCTAATATAGGTCCACGCTCAATAAATAATTCTACTGTTGGTTTAAACACAACTTACGATCAGTTGATTCAAAGCGCCATTTCTACAACTGGAAATAAGGAAAAGATTTTTTGCGGTCCCGCAGATGATCCGTTCTTTGTAGATCTTGCCGGTGTATTTGATGTAGGCAATTTCAGACCAATGGGCAATTCTGTAAATGCACCCAAAGATGGTCTTGCCAGGTTTAATGTGCACAGCATCGCTTTACAAATTCCTATTGAGCTTTTGCAGAAAGATGGCAAGAAAGTTAGCCAGGCTAAAAATATTTTAGACCCTGATTTTGTTATCGGCGTTTGGGCAAGTGCAAGCCGTCAGCAAATTAAAACTTTAAATGATAACGGCAGCCAGGGTTATACAGGCAATTGGGTACAAGTTTCCCGTCTCGGTATGCCGCTTACCAATGAAGCAGTAATTCCGGTGGGTATGAAAGATATGTGGAATACCCAAACAGCTAACAGTTCAGCCGACCTGGGATTTGCTCCATATTTTGATAATCCTGAATTGGCTTTGTATATGGATGATAGCCAGTTTGGCGGTGCGGTTCCTTCAATGGCTGCTCTTCGTATTCAAACAAAATCTTTAGGCACGTATGATTTTCGTAATGGCAAACAAGGTCTTTATCCTTTAAAAGGTTCTGCTGCAGTAGCAGGAACGGCTTTGGATG
>JBDTLW010000238.1:0-4738 GCA_039934575.1 Parafilimonas sp.
TGCGGAATATATTCAGAAGCTTTTGGGTTTTTATTTACCTGCTCAATTTCCGCAGCAGTTAAACTTTTATAATTAGAAGGCACATTTTTAAATTTTGCTTTATGCACGCTTTCTATAAAAGTGTCTTTTTTAAGAAAAGGAAGCACCTCTGTTTTTTCTCCGTTATATGGTTTAAAAGCTGAAGTAAGATCACCACAAATTGTACGACGCCATTTTGTAATATTTGTTTCTTCTATATTTTTTCCGAACTTTTTATTTAAGAATGTTTCAAGAAACTGTAAGCAGGAAGTATGATCAAACACCTGTGAATTTACATAGCCGCCACGGCTCCAGGGCGAAGCAATTACAAGCGGCACACGAAAGCCAAGTCCTATCGGTCCGGGCACATCATCTTTCAATTTTACATGATCTAATCTTGTATCAATTCCTTCAGAAACCAAACCTGTTTCAGGCTTATCATGCTTGGGTGCTACAAATGGCGGTACATGATCAAAGTAGCCATCATTCTCATCGTACGTCAAAATAAAAATTGTTTTCTTCCAAACTTCAGGATTCTTTGTTAAGATATCCATAGCTTCAGAAAGATACCATGATCCAAACCAGGGCGCACTTGGATGATCAGAAAAATTTTCCGGTGCAACCAGCCATGAAACAGTTGGTAAATTTCCCTCTTCAACATCTTTTCTGAATTGATACAACACATCTCCTTTGGGAATATTTATTTCACGGTTAATGGTTTCATCCATATAATTTAATGGCGTTAATTCATGTTGATATGGGTCATCTGCGTTTACTGTAAAAGCTTTTGTATGTATGTTTTTTTGTTGTTCTGATAAATTATTAAATGCTGTTGCAATATATTTTTTTTGATCTGCCGTTGCTATTTGCAGTTCGTGTTGTTTGTGCTCTAAATCTTTCTCTGCTTTTTTATATGCTTCATCTGCTGCAGATAATGATTGCATTTTTGTTTGCAGATTTTTTATATCAGCCTGCAATAATTCTATGCGTGTTGGCAAATAATCAACGTAGCTTTTTGAATACTTTACATTGTATTGTCTGAAATATTCCAACACATTATCGCCAAAGTTTCCGAGCCATTCACCTTCCTCTTCATTCATACCGCTGTCAAGTCCTACTTCATTCTGATATACTTTCCACGAAACATTATTTTCTTCTAAACGCTCTGGAAATGTTTTCCAGTCAACACCGTTTTCAACATCACCATTAAAAGTGAATGCTCTTGAATCTTCATTATGTTTTGCCCTTATGTTGCCACTCCAGAAATGCAACCTGTTAGGATCTGTGCCTGTTAGCGAGGAACAGAAATTCTGATCGCAAACAGTAAATGCATCTGCCAGTGCATAATAAAAAGGTATATCTTCTCTTGTATAATAACCCATCGTTAAAGGCATGTGTGCGTACGCCTCATCGTCTGATTTTTTTGATTCGAGCCAGTTATCATTCCTGCCATTATTTATTGCATCTACCTGGCTTTCGCGGCCATGCGGCAAAGAACCCATCCATGTAATTTTTGTATCTTTTATATCAAGCCGGAATGGAGAAAATGTTTCTTTATTTGCATTCGTTTGCAACCAAACTAAATTTTCGTTTGGCAACTTCATTGCTCTGGGATCATTAAAGCCACGCACACCGCGAAGTGTACCAAAAGCATGATCGAAAGAACGGTTTTCCTGCATCAGTAAAACGATATGTTCAGCATCTAAAAATGTACTGCCTGCTTCAGGATCTATTGCAAAAGCTTTTGCAATAGAAGCAGGTAATGTTGCCATACCCGCAGCGCCGGTAAGCATCATTGACTTTCGTATAAATTCTCTTCTTGTATCCATAAAAAATAAAAGATCATTTAGATAAGGAAGATGTTGGTTGAATATTAAAAAATTAAATTTAAGAGAATTTAAGCAGATACTATTTCAAACAAAAAATATTCATAATTGTTTAATGTTATAATGATATTTTGAGGCTGGTCACTTTACAATTTCGAGCCTGATTTTTTGACAGCTTTTTTCAATAAAAATTCTTTATAAAAGATTCTATCACATTAACAGGCAGTTTAATCACATTTATAAAAATATGGTTTTTTACATAGAGTAATCTTGCTGAAAATTATATAGCATGAAAATAAAATGTCGGCAACATGAAATGATACTGGTAACTGCGATTGCTTTAATGATAACAATAAGCCATGCATGGATCATACTGCATTTATCGCAGCAAAAGATAAACATGCAATATGCAAACGTTTTCAAAGAAATGAACGTTCCTTTTAATCTGTACAGAAATGTAATATTGCCTGATATAGCTGTTTTCGTATTAACTTATCTGGCTTACCTGTTTGTTAATTTATATACGGTGCCACGTTTTTTATTTCCTAAAAAATTTGAAGCAGGCACTTCAAAAATTACACTGGCATTTCCAAAAATTTCATTCCAGGGATTGTCAAAAAAGGTTTTAAAAAAATATGCCTGGCTTTTAATACAAATTATTTTAATAGTATTGATATTAGGTACTGCATACGATACAGCTACATATTTCAGGCATGAATGGCAGTTTCATTATCCCGGTTTTTCTATATTCTTTAATCCCAATATTCCTAACTCACAACTAAGTTTAGCTGTCGGCTTTTTTGCTGCAGCATCAATCCTTGTTTTATATGGGTTGTATGTGTGTGTGAGAGAATTTATTATAGGTTTAATCGAAGGATCGAGGCAACGGGAATTCAATATTTCGGTTTTTAATAAAGCAACAACATTTCTACTCATCATCTTTCTTATCACTGTTTTTTTACTGGCATTCAATATGGAGGGGCAGCAAGAGCCTTTTGAAAGCTATGTACTGATTATAAGCGCACTGTTTGCCATGTTCATCAGCAATGTGTACTGGCTCTTTCCAATGACAGGTGAAAATTCCTTTTTCAGCAGCAAAATTATTATCCGGTTGCTGAGCACATCTTTTGTTTATACAATGCCATTGATTGTCTTGGTACACGCAGAAGCGCCTGCCGCTTTTTTATTTACCTGGGCTTTACAATTGTTTATTGTAACGCCGCTAACCTGGTGGTATTATCAATCTAACAAAGAAAAGATTTTACGGTTAAGAGTTGTGGAAAAACAACTGGTAAAATCAAAAGCCGATCTGCAATTCCTGCGCTCACAAATCAATCCGCATTTTTTATTTAATATATTGAATACTTTATACGGAACAGCTTTACAGGAAAATGCAGAACGCACTGCTGAAGGCATTCAAAAACTTGGCGATATGATGCGCTTTATGTTGCATGAAAATAATCTTGATTTTATTCAAATGGATAAAGAGATCGAGTATCTCAAAAATTATATCGCTTTACAAAAATTACGCACTCAATCTTCTCCTGAAATAATTATTGAAGACAATATCAGCGAACTGAATTGTAATCATAAAATAGCGCCGATGTTATTAATACCGCTGGTTGAAAATGCGTTTAAGCATGGCATTAGTTTAAAAGAAAAATCATGGATAAAAATTAATCTTGAATGCACTGAAAAAGAAATTTTGTTTGAAGTGTATAACAGTATGCATGTAAAAGATGAAAATGATCCGGAGAAAGAAAGATCAGGCATAGGACTAAAAAATGTTATGGAAAGATTGAAATTAATATACGGCAGCAGGTTTCAAATATCTGTAAACGGAGATGGGAAAGAATTTTTTGTAAAGCTTGCTATTCAACCATAAGTCTTATGTCAAAACAAAAACACTTTACCAATTATTAAATAAAGACAAACAATCAAGATGAAAAAAATATTTGCAATCATATTGACGTTAACGCTAACTCAATTTTTATTCGCGCAGGATTCTACTGCAAAAAAATTAGATGAATTAATAACAGCCTATGCAAACCTCGACAGGTTTAATGGCTCAGTATTGATTGCACAACATGGCAACATATTATTGCAGAAGGGCTATGGAATAAAAAACGCAGATGATAATACTATGAATGATGCCAACACACAATTCCAGATTGCATCTGTAACAAAACAATTTACGGCAACAGTAATTTTAAAATTGATTGAACTGAATAAGATGTCGCTGAAAGATAAGCTGAGTAAGTATTACAGCGATTTCCCTAACGGCGATAGCATCAGCATTGAAAACCTGCTTACACATACTTCAGGATTAAGAAATCTTACAGAAGAAGACACCTCGATCAATGAAACAGATGAGCAAAGAATGGTTCCATATCTAAAAACGTTGAAGCCCGATTTTGCACCAAGTACAAACTGGCATTACAGCAATTCGGGTTATATAATGCTGGGCTATATCATTCAAAAAGTAAGCGGCATGAGTTACTGGCAGGCTGTTCGTAAATATATTTTTGCACCATTAAAAATGAATAATAGCGGTTTTGATTTTACACATTTCACAAGCAATAAAAAAGCTGTTGGTTATGATGTGCTGAATGATACATTAAAGCAACGCTCACCCATTACTGATTCAACAGTACCGTTTGGTGCAGGCTCTATTTATTCGACCGTTGAAGACATGTATAAATGGCACCAGGGTTTACAGGCATATAAAATTGTGAATAAAGAATTAATGAATAAAGCTTACACAGCATGCGCATTACATAACTATGGTTTTGGTTGGCAGATTGATTCTGTGTATGGCAGAAAGATGGTATCGCACAGCGGTTCTATCTCAGGCTTCGGCAGTAACTTTGCGCGCATACCTGAAGATGATATAT
>JBDTLW010000239.1:0-4736 GCA_039934575.1 Parafilimonas sp.
TTTGCTAATTTATTAAATGCAGAAAGCCAGACAATATGGAAAGATGTGGAAGGCGTTATGAGCGCTGATCCAAAACAATTTCCGGATGCGCAACTGATGCCTGAATTAAGTTTTGATGAAGTAATTGAGATGGCGTATTATGGTGCGCAGGTCATTCACCCAAAAACCATAAAGCCTTTGCAGAATAAAGGAATTCCACTGCATGTAAAATGTTTTTTTGATGCATCGTTGCCGGGAACTATCATTTCAAAAAAACAAACAAAACATTTACCGCCTGTTGTCATCATTAAACAAAAACAGGCATTGATACATTTGCGAAGCCTGGACTTTTCTTTTATTGAAGGAAAGCCAATAAGTATGTTATATACAACACTTGGTGATCTGAATATTAAACCAAATCTTATACAAACCGGCGCTATAAACATGCAGTTATGTTTAGATGACCGCGCTGAAAAAATTGAACAGCTTGCCGCAGCCGTAAGCGAAATTTTTGATGTGCAGGTTGAAAGAGATCTGTCATTATTAACGATACGACATTACAATAACGAGCTGCTTTTAAAAATGACAAGTGATAAAGAAATTATATTGAAACAACAAACGCAGGAAACAGTACAAGTGCTGTATAAGTAAATACAAAGCCAGCGTTAATTAAGAAATATGTAACGCATTCTTTTTTTCAACCTGAGTGATTCTTCAGCATGTTTTATCTGCATTCTTATTGCCTTCATTTCATTAAGTGTATTGCGCTGCTGCAGTAATACCTGATAATCATTTAGCAGATATTTAATATGCTTTTCGAGTTCTTCAATTGCGGAGTTCAGATCATTATTCTTCATAAGGATATTTTTATAATAACAACTGAACCCTCCTGATTATTTTAAGATGTCTTTTAAGGTTTTAATAAAACCATTATATTCTGATTTTTTTATGCTGATGGCAAAGAATTTTTTTGGTGTTGAAGCATTATACACTGAATCCATCTTCATTATGTCTGAAATGAAACACATTTGTGAATTCACCGATTATTGCTTTGTCGTTTTTAAAACGAAGTTTCTCCAGCTTAAGCGCAGCTATATCTTCAGCAAAAACTTTGCGGTATATGGGGTGCATCGTGCCGCCTTTTTCGCCTGCAGTTTTTAATGGATCATATTGAAATTGCGCATCAACTAATGTGCCGCGTGGATACATAATTGGCGGAATGCCTTTGCCTCTGTAATCAATATCAGCAGGATGCTCAAGACCAAGTGTATGACCAAATTCATGCGCAGCCGTAGTAGAACCCTTATATAAATTTTCTAATTTAAAATAGCCGCTGTTGCAACCTATATCATCAACAAAAGAAATATTGCCATGTGCATATTCTTCAATTCTGAAATAATTATTGCGCGGGTTTGTGTTGCTGAAAATTTCTATCTCATCAATTAAAGTACTGAATGCTGCTGTTATATGAAAGCTTACTGAGAATGTGTTTCCATTTAAGTTTGTCGTTCCCTGCGGCTCATTCCACATTGTTTCTATTTCTGCTCTTATTAATTCGGTTACATTTTCATCAGCCGCATTTCCATAAGTTATAATATGCGCATTGATAATAATTGTGCGAGCGTAATTATCTATTTCTGCTTCTCCCATTACTTATTTTTTTATGGTGAAAATAGCAGAAATTATAAACTTTAAATTTTAGGATGTTACTAAAACAAATACCTGAATGCATGAAGAAGCATTCACGTTAATATCAAGAAAATTTTGTTACTGTTTAATAAATTTTCCGGTGAGGAAAGTTTTATCGGGCATGATTATTTTTACCTGGTAAGCGCCTGATGCAAGATTGCTTACAATGATGGTTTTTGCAGCAAGTTCATCTTTTGTACAATTCAAAACCTGTTGCTGTACTATTTTGCCAGATGCATCATACAGCATAATTGCGGCATTGCCATTCAGCTTTGCAGTTAGTTGTATCCATATTCTGTCAGTGGCAGGGCTTGGGTAAATTTTGAGCGGCAGATCATATCCCTTTACTGCAACAATATTTGAATAGAGCGATGTTGTATCAATACTAAGCAGCTTTACACGATAAAATGAAATGCCTTTGTAATCATTATTATCTGGCAGATGATAGTTTTTTTTAAGGCCGCTGCCTTGCACAGCCCAGGCAAAATTCACTGTTGCAAAATGCAAGGAATCTGCCAGTGATCTTTCAATATTAAAGCCCGATGCTTTTAATGCATTCTTTGTTTCCCATTGCAGATCAGCAGTTAAATTGTTTGCTCTTTTTGCATTAAGCACAAGTGTTGAAATAAATTTTTTTGAAGGGCATTGCGCCTGAACTTTATTTACAAATTCCTGCACCTTCTTTACAGCACTATCGGATGAGACAACAAAAGGTTTTTTTATAGCATTAATATGAGCCGGCATTATAAAAGCTGACGAAGGTTTTACCAGTTTATCCGGAAAAGGCATTTTCAATTGTTGCCGCTCTGCTGACCTACTTATTTGCATTTGTGCAAGTGCGGTATGTGCAAAACATACAAATGCAGAAATACAAACGAGAATATATTTTTTCATCGGTGTAAATTTTATTACAAATAAATCACGATTAATATTCCTTATTTAGAATTTATAAGTCCATGCTATATTATTTTCAACGTCCCAACCTGATTGTGTTTTTTGGGAACCTTGTGGAAGATATTGCCAGGCTATTCTACCGGCTGTAATTGACATAGAAATAAAGGGTGGTTCTGAAGAACCGGATTCCTGTACCGATGTAATTATTACATCTTCCATGTGTATTTTATAATATACATAAGAATCACTAACTCGCTGGTAAACCACATCAACACTTAAAAGGTGGTCACCACTAAGAAGTATTTGCTTTGCAGTAATAGAAGCAGTATTAATCTGCATCATTAAACTGTAATCGGATATTTGCGGTGTGCAGGAAGCACATGCTGATTCGCCCTGTGAATAAGACAAGGCCTCAATTTGCTTTATATGCCCTGGTGCTGTAGAGCCGCCATCAAGTATTTTACCCGTTTGGTCCAGTGCTTTGATAAATATGGTTGTTGATTGTGTAAACGCGTTGCTGCAAAAAAGCATGAAGGTTACAGCAAACAATAAGTAAATAATTTTTCTCATAAAACAAGTTTAAGAATGATGAAATTAATAAGTACCGATTCTGTCCTGGTTGCTGACTTTTACTTTTATAAATGAATTTAGCAGCGAATGATTTAGCGGCACGGATTTAAAGCAATCCAAATATAATAAAATAAATATGATAGAGATAAAAATCGGGCATCTTTAATTTAAAATTACTGTAATGCCATAGCAAGGCCATTTTAAACTGTTGCTTGTTTAGCTATATCTGCATATTATACTTGAAGATACCATATTGAAATCTAAATGATTTTTTTAGTTTTTTAAATGAGCATAGAATTTGTAATTAACAGTGCAAAAATTATATCATTAATTTAATTACATGTCCTGGAAAATCATATCTGAAAAAGAAATAAATACCTGGAACGAAAAACTTAAAAATACGGATGCTGTATTTGCTCAATATCCGTATTATTTATCAAGTGAATATAATTCGGTTTTATCTAAAGCGATTTTTATAAAATATATTGAAGAAGATGAAGATATTGCATTTGCTGCGGTAATTGAATTAGGGGTTTTCCCGTTTAAAGTGGGAGTAATAGATAGTGGCCCTGTATTGCTGAAAAAAAATGTCAATATAGAAAAAATAATAGCGCATCTTAAAAAATTTGCACTTAACAGAAGTTATATGCATTTGCAGATGAGACCACCTGCTAATGCTGCAATTATTCCGTTTTTACAAGCCGACAACTCGTTTAACAATAAACTTCATTTTCCTTTTCATTTAAAGGTTGAGTTCGATCTTAATATTTATAACAAACCTGAAAATGAATTGCTATCCGGTTTCAAATTACAATGCAGACGGAAAATTGTTTTGGCAGGGCGAGTTCCATATAAATTTTTCAAAGTAGAAGATGAAAAAACGCTTGCTGAGATACGCAGGCTTTTTAAAGAAGTAAGAAATACTAAAGGCTATGGTTTTTTACCTTTTAAGGTATATGAAGCCATTTATAAAGAAGGTAAAAAATATGGTCTGTGTGATTTTTATACAGCCTGCCTTGACGATAAACCTGTAAACGTGGTTTTAGTTGTAAAAGATGGTCATTCATTTTATCATTATACAAGCGCTTTAAGTATTAAAGGATATAACCCAAATGAATCTCCGCCCGCTAAATTACATTTCTTTATTATGCAGGATTGTTTTTACAATGAAAACAAAGACTTTTATAATATAAGTTTTGGAGGCAGTGATAATCTGATAAGATTTAAAGAATTATTTAATCCTGTAGAAATTGAAAAACCTCCTTATTATACATTTATAATTAAAAAAAATCTTTTACGGTTTCTCTCTAAACTATCATTTAAAAAAGTTGCTGATCTAAGAAGATTTGTAAAAACATTCAATAATAGATTTTATTAAAAATGCATCAACTCTATAATCTGCAATTCCTCTTAGAATCAATTTTTTAGATTGTTCGTTCTACGCATCCGTTGGCACTTGATGAATTTCAACTTTCATCTGCATTCTGTTCGCATACTTCATTTTTATATTGATACTTTTTTGAGAATTTTCTCAAAGGCTTTGCTACAGCAATGATTAATTATTTATTTGTAAGATCTTTCAAGCTGACCTTCTTATCATCAAG
>JBDTLW010000240.1:0-4711 GCA_039934575.1 Parafilimonas sp.
TTCCCCAAAAACGGCTGCGGCTTAAATTCCAGTCAACCATATTTTCAAGCCAGTTGCCAAACCTGCCTTCACCGGTAGATTTTGGTTTCCAGTTTATGGTTTTATTTAACTCAATCATTCTGTCTTTTAATGCAGTGGTTTTTATAAACCATGCATCCAACGGATAATATAAAACAGGTTTATCTGTACGCCAGCAATGCGGATAGCTATGCTCATATTTTTCAACTTTAAAAGCCCGGTTTTCTTTTTTCAGTTTTACAGAGATGTCAACATTTACATCTTCATAATTCACTTCGTCTTTATAATCTTTTACATAACGATTGCTGAATTCTCCTAAACCGTCAACAAATTTTCCTTCGCGGTCAACCATGGTTAAAATGCCAATATCATATTTCTTTCCAATCCTGGAATCATCTGCACCAAAAGCAGGCGCTGTGTGCACAATGCCGGTACCATCTTCAGTAGTTACAAAATCTCCCAATAAAACTTTAAAAGCATTTGGATTATCAGTTTTATTAGCTTCGAATGAAAGCAATTGCTCATAAGAAATGCCTTCTAAATCTTTGCCTTTAAATTCCGCTAAAATTTCCCAGGGTAAAATTTTTGAAGACGAATTATACTTGTTGAAATCAGCATTCTGATCTTCGGGTTTAAAATATTTTTCAACCAAAACTTTAGCAAGAATTAGATTTACGGGAATATGTGTATAGGGGTTAAATGTTTTTACCAACACATAATCAATGTTAGCACCAACAGTTAGACCAAGGTTTGAAGGAAGAGTCCAAGGAGTTGTTGTCCAAGCTAAAAAGAATATTTCTTCATGCTCCATTAATTCTTTCCAAGAATAATACGCTTCATAAAATGAAACAGGCTCATCTCTTTTAGGAAAAAATTGGTCTTGTTTCATTTTAAACATCGCCACACAGCTCGTATCTTTTACATCTTTATAACAACCGGGTTGATTCAATTCATGCGAACTTAAACCTGTTCCTGCTGCTGGTGAGTAAGGCTGAATACTTACATCTTCATACAACAAATTTTTATTGTATAGTTGTTTTAATAACCACCAAAGTGTTTCAATATAATCGTTCTTAAATGTTATATATGGATGTTCAAGATCAACCCAATACCCAATGCGTTTGGTTAATTCATCCCATTTATCTTTATAGCGAAGCACAGCCTCGCGGCATTTTTGATTGTATTCTTCAACAGAAATTTTTTTACCAATATCTTCTTTAGTAATGCCTAATTCTTTTTCTACGCCTAATTCCACAGGTAAACCATGCGTATCCCATCCTCCTTTGCGCTTTACCTGAAAACCTTTCATAGTTTTATAGCGGCAAACAAGATCTTTAAGTGTTCGTGAAATAACATGGTGAATACCGGGCATACCATTAGCGCTGGGCGGACCTTCATAAAAAACAAAGGGTTGCCTGCCATGCCTTAGTGAAATGCTCTTTTCAAATGCCTGCTCTCTATCCCAGCCATTCAAAACATCTTTTTCAATAGCGGGAAGATCTAAGCCTGAAAATTCTTTGTACCTCGAATACATATTGCCTTTAAAAACTTAATAAATCTTGTGTAAAAAGTGTGCAAAGGTAAGAAATACACTAAAAAATAACAAGGTTAAATGTGATGAAAAATTTAAATCACGAAATAATACACAAGAAAAAAAATTTCATAATAAAAGCAGTTTAGCAAATTTTTTACGTGTGTACATCAGTTGGTGGAAAGCTGCTATACTGTTAATAGCTATCATGCCTGAAATTATTGCATATTGAGCCTTAGAAATAATTATTTTATTATAATTAAGGCACTATGCTTTTACAGGCGCAGAATGAATAGCATCACTAATTTCTTTTATAAGTGAAGCGTCTTTTTCAATTGCATTTCCAACAACTAAAATATCGGCACCGCTGCGGCAATTGAGATATGCTTTCTCAGGATTGGTAATGCCGCCGCCTACAATCAAAGGTGCTTCAATATGCGAAGAAACTTTTTCGATCATAGAAGTGGTAATTGGGGTTTTTGCTCCGCTTCCAGCATCCATAAAAATCAACTTCATACCCAGCATTTCACCAGCCATTGCAGTACACATGGCTATTTCGCTTTTATCAGATGGTATTGGTGTTGCATTGGAAATATAGGAAACGGTAGTTGGTGCACCTCCATCAATTACCATATAGCCTGTGGGCATAATTTCCAACCCGCTTTGTTTTACAGCAGGAGCGCTTATTACGTGCTGCCCGATTAATAATTCAGAATTGCGGCCGGAGATTAGCGATAAGTATAACAACGCATCTGCATACCGGCTTAATTGAGAAGGAGCCCCCGGAAAAATTACTACAGGTATTGAACAGGAAACTTTTATCTGTCTGATGCATTCATCAAGATTGTTTGATATAACAAGACTGCCACCAACAAAAAAATAATCTATGCCTGCATCAACCGCTAATGAAACAAGCTGCTCGGTAGTAGCAACATTTACTTTATCGGGGTCTATAAGTACAGCAAATGATTTTTTGCCAGAAAGTTTCCGCTCTTTTATATGATTGTACAACGTATTCTTCATGCAGGTTGATTAAGTGCCACTAATTGCAAAAATGCAAAAAAGTTTGCATTCATAAGAATTCATTAGCAATGTTTTCCAGTGTTTATTCATTTTTTATTAAATACGTATTTTTGAAAATTAAGTATTTCAATCTTAAAACTTAATTTTTCTGCTATAATAATTTTATTGACACTATAATTTTATTTGAAATGCAGCCCCAGTTTGAACTTTGAAAAATTAATTTTCTATTTTCCACATTATGTGCATATTCAGAGTTTAATTTTTCAATGCTTAAAGATATTTTCGTTACCCGTCTCTAACGAATTCCATAATCTCAAAAAATAATTCCGAACGCATTAAATTTAATTAAATGGCAGCAGAAAACCCCAATGGAGCGCTTCAGTTTAAGCGCCGCTTTACAAAAGAGGGCATCAGCCCTTTTGATATGTTTCAGTACGATTATCGTACCAGTATAATTAAGAACCCTACGGGTGAAGTTTTATTTGAAATGAATAGTGTAGAAGTGCCTGAGCAATGGAGCCAGATTGCAACAGATATTCTTGCGCAAAAATATTTCAGAAAAGCAGGTATTCCGCAACCTGATGGAAGCACAGGAAGAGAAACTTCCGCAAAACAGGTTGCTCATCGTATGGCAAATTGCTGGAAAGTTTGGGGTGAACGGAATAATTATTTTGATTCGGAAAAAGATGCACAGATATTTTATGAGGAGTTAGTATATAGTATTTTAAACCAGGCTTGCGTACCAAATAGTCCGCAATGGTTTAATACAGGCTTACATGAGAGTTATGGTATTACCGGTAAACCACAAGGGCATTATTTTGTTGATGCAAAAGATGGACAATTAAAAAAATCTACAAGTGCGTATGAACGTCCACAACCACATGCCTGTTTTATTTTAAGTGTTAATGATGATTTAGTAAATGATGGCGGTATTATGGACCTGTGGATTCGTGAAGCACGCATATTTAAATATGGTTCTGGTGTTGGAACAAATTTTTCACGCATCCGCGGGGAAGGAGAAAAACTAAGCGGCGGCGGAACTTCAAGCGGTTTAATGAGCTTTTTAAAAATAGGAGACAGATCAGCAGGTGCAATAAAAAGCGGCGGCACTACAAGGCGTGCTGCTAAAATGGTTTGTCTTGATCTGGATCATCCTGAAGTAATGAGTTTCATTAACTGGAAGATGGAAGAAGAAAAGAAAGTGGGTGCATTGGTTGCTGCAGGATACGACAACAGTTATGAAGGCGAAGCATATTTAACTGTGTCTGGACAAAATTCAAATAATTCAGTGCGCATACCTAATGAATTTTTTAAAATTCTTGAAGAAGATGGTGATTGGGAACTAAAAGCAAGAACAGATGGCAGAACAATGAAAAGAATTCCTGCCCGTGAAGTTTGGAACAAGATAAATTATGCAGCATGGCGCTGTGCAGATCCCGGAACACAATATGATACCACAATAAATGAATGGCATACTTGTCCCCAAGGCGGCAGAATTAATGCCTCTAATCCATGCAGTGAATACATGTTTTTAGATAACACAGCATGTAACCTTGCAAGTGCCAACCTGATGAAATTTTTCGACACAGAAAAAAATATTTTTGATGTAGAAGGTTTTTCATACACCTGCAGATTATGGACAACTGTTTTAGAAATTTCTGTATTGATGGCGCAGTTTCCATCAAAAGAAGTTGCACAGTTATCTTATGATTACCGCACACTTGGTTTAGGCTTTGCAAATCTTGGAACCCTGCTGATGGTTAGCGGCATTCCGTATGACAGCGAAAAAGCACGCGGCATTGCAGGCGCCATTACCGCAATTATGACGGGTGTTTCATACAAAACTTCAGCAGAAATGGCCGGGATATTAGGTGCATTTCCAGAGTACGAAAAGAATAAAGAAGATATGTTGCGTGTGATGCGCAATCATCGCGCAGCCGCTTATGATGCTTCAGACGCTTATGATGGTTTAAGCTTGAAACCCATTGGCATCAATGCAAAATATTGTCCTGATTATTTATTGTCTGCAGCATGTAAAGCATGGGATGATGCTGTTGAACTTGGTGAAAAATATGGATACAGAAATGCACAAACAACTGTAATTGCTCCAACAGGTACAATTGGTTTGGTAATGGATTG
>JBDTLW010000241.1:0-4700 GCA_039934575.1 Parafilimonas sp.
ATTAAACGGCGGGCAATATTATCAGCAGTAGTTTCAAAATTACTTTCTGCATAAATGCGTATAATGGGTTCAGTATTGCTCGTGCGCAAATGCACCCAGTCATTATCAAATTCTATCTTTAAACCATCTTCTGTATTCATTTGATGATTTTTGTATTTGCGCTGCAGATCACTGAATATATTTTTTACATCAAAGCCAGAATTTAATTCTATTTTATTTTTGCTCATGAAATAATCAGGATATGTTTTGCGCAACTGCAAAACGCTCTTACCATTTTGTGAGAGATAGGTTAAGAATATCGCGATGCCTACAAGCGCATCTCTGCCATAATGAAGCTGTGGCAAAATAACACCGCCATTTCCTTCACCACCAATAACGGCATTAACGGCTTTCATTTTTGCTACTACATTCACTTCGCCCACTGCGCTTGAAAAATATTCACCACCATTTTTCAACGTTACATCTTTTAAAGCCCGTGTAGATGAAAGATTGCTTACGCTGTTTCCTTTCGTTTGCTTAAGCACATAATCTGCAACCGCAACAAGTGTATATTCTTCACCAAAAAAACTTCCGTCTTCACATACAAAACACAGGCGGTCAACATCAGGATCTACAACAATTCCAAGGTCTGCGTGTTGCTTTTTTACTTCATTACTTATGCTGTTAAGGTTTTGCGGTAAGGGCTCGGGATTATGCGCAAACTTTCCGTTTATTTCTTCATTTAATAATATAATATCTTTTACGCCAAGCGCTTTTAATAAAGCAGGCACAGCAATGGCGCCGGTGCTGTTAATGCAATCAACAACAATCTTAAATTTTTTCTTTTTGATTGCAGCAATATCAACAAGCGGTAACTCTATAATGGCTTCAATGTGTTTTTCCAATGCAGATGTATCATTGGTTACAACGCCAAGTTTATCAACCGCAACAAAACTGAACAATTCTTTTTCTGCAATGTCTAAAAGCTGTTCGCCATCTGCAGCGCTTAAAAATTCACCTTTATCATTCAGCAGTTTTAAAGCATTCCATTCTGCGCCGTTGTGACTTGCTGTTATAATAATTCCTCCATCAGCATTATTGAAAATAACAGCCATTTCGGCTGTAGGCGTAGTGGTTAAATCAAGATTAATAATATTTATTCCGCTTGCAATTAATGTGGATGTTACCAGTTGCTGTATGTATGCACCACTGATGCGCCCATCTCTGCCCACAACAACAGAAAAAGATTTTTTTTCGCTTTGTTGTTTCAGCCATGAAGCGTAAGCTGCTGAAAATTTTACAATATCAACCGGGCTTAATGAATTTGCGGGTTTGCCTCCGATCGTTCCTCTTAATCCTGATATACTTTTTATTAAAGGCATTTTTACGGTTATTTGCAGTGCGCAAACATAACTGAAAAAACAAGATGCTGTTTTTAAGTTGATAAATAATTAGCATTCAAAAATTAAATTCTATACATGCAAACCAATGAATGGTTCAGATTGTGGTTTAGTTCTCCTTATTATGATATTCTGTATCATGAAAGAAATAAGGAAGAAGCCGAAGGGCTTATTGATAAGCTGGTGAATTATTTGCAGATACCTGAACACAGTTTTATTTTAGATGCAGCCTGCGGCAAAGGCAGGCACAGCATAGCTTTGGCAGCAAAGGGTTTTGATGTTACCGGTGTTGATATTTCTGCTTCATCTATTACAGAAGCAAAAAAATATGATCGCGATAACCTGCATTTTTATTTGCATGATATTCGTTTGCCTTTCTACATAAATTATTTTAATTATGCGTTTAATTTTTTCACAAGTTTTGGTTATTTTAAAACACTGCGTGAGCATAATGATGCACTGCGAACGATTGCACAAAGTGTTAAATTAAACGGGATGTTTATATTAGACTACCTGAATGTGCATTTTGCAGAAGATAATTTAAAACATAACGATACTGTAGAGATAGATCATGTTGTATTTGATATTGAAAGATGGGTTGATGAAAAATGTTTTTACAAACGCATTCATGTAAAAGATGAAGAAAAAAAATTAAATGAAATCTTTACAGAGTGTGTTGAAAAATTTTCTTTGAGTGATTTTACAAATATGTTTTCTAAACAGGGTTTACAAATTGAAACTGTTTTTGGCGATTATGATTTGAATGAATATGATGAAAAAAAATCGCCGAGGATGATCATGGTTGCGAAAAAGATCCGTTAGAAATTTCAACGGCTTTCTTTTCTATGTTAAATGCAACGGGCATATTAAAAAGAATTGCACTGTCTGGTTTTACCACAAACATTTGATCTGGGGTTGCCTGGTAAATATCAAAGCTGTTTGCATTGCCTTTGTAGGTTAATTTTGGAGCAGGAAGTTTTAAAACAGAATTATCCTGCAGTTGTTAAAAATGTATAATTGTAGTGTCAGATAGTTTGAAAATATGGTGTTGAAAATTATAGTTTTGAAAATTATTATTTAATGGTTGATAGCTCTGAAATTTTTTAAACGGTTGGTTAATTGACTGAGCATTTATACAACATGCAATCATCAAATTAAAGAAACATCAAATTGAATATCTCATGTATATATATTTTTATTTTTTAATTGCCATCCCAACTAATCGGGGGAATTCATACACTTGTTTTAAATAACTAAGTTAAAGAAAATGGGTAATTTAATTGACTGGGATGCATATTTGTTTTATAAAATAAATACAGTATGGACCAATTCATTTCTCGATCATAATTATCCCTGGTGGAGAGAAGCTACTACATGGTACCCGGTATATTTATTTTTATTACTTTTTATCTTAATAAATTTTGGCTGGCGTGCATGGACATGGGTATTGTTCATTGCTTTAAACGTTACGATAACAGATCAGTTAAGCAGCCATGTTATTAAACTTTGGATACAAAGATTACGCCCCTGCCAGGATCCAAATATGATTGATCATGTGCGTATGTTATTAAACCATTGCAGCGGTGGCTTCAGCTTTCCATCTTCACATGCTATAAATCATTTTGGTGCGGCTGTTTTTATTTTTAATACCTTAAAACCATATCTTAAAAACTGGAGTTATCTTTTTTTATTTTGGGCTGCATCCATCAGTTATGGACAGGTCTATGTAGGCGTTCATTATCCTTTAGATGTTTTAGGCGGTGCAATACTTGGAAGCATTATCGGGTATTGCGTTGCATTCGTCTATAATAAAACAATTGGCTTGCCCGAGTTGAAATTTGTTAATAATTTATATGAAACTAAATAAGCTGGTAATATAATTGCAGGCATACATCCACAAAAAACATATTGATTAGTTTTACAACTTTATGACTGATATACTTATTATTCTCGGGCTTATTATTTTGAATGGAGTTTTTTCAATGGTCGAAATTGCATTGGTTTCGGCACGCAAGGTAAGGCTGGAAGGGCAGGCCAATAAAGGAGACAAACGCGCAAAAGAGGCTTTAGATCTCGCCAATCATCCGGATAAATTTATTTCCACCACTCAAATTGGAATTACATTAACTGCAATATTGAATGGTATTTTTTCGGGAGAAGCGCTCTCTGGTAATTTTGCTGTTTTTCTCTCCCGCTTTTCGTTTATTGGCAACTATAACCAGGTGATTGCAACAGTTATCATTGTATTTATCGTTACATATTTTACACTTGTTTTAGGAGAGCTGGTTCCTAAAAGAATTGGGTTAAGCAACCCTGAAAGCATTGCCAAAGCCTTTGCTTCATTTGTACGTGTTTCTATATTTATAAGCTATCCCTTTGTATGGTTATTAACAAGATCAAGTTCAGCTATTTTTAATTTATTCAGTATTACAAATAAAGATTCTAACGTTACAGAAGATGAAATAAAAGCCATTATAAACGAAGGAACAGAGCAAGGTGCCATTGAAGAAGCAGAGCAGGAAATTATTGAAAGATTATTTCATCTCGGAGACAGAAATATAACATCGCTCATGACGCATCGCAGCGATATAATCTGGCTTGATATAAACCAGACAGTAAGCGATATAAAGAATTTACCTGAAGATAAAATTCATAGTGTCTATCCTGTTTGTGATGGAACTATTGATAATATAAAGGGAATTGTTGCCTTAAAAAATATTATAAAAGCAAAAGCGGGAACGCCATTAAAAGACGTAACAACCCCGGGATTGTATGTACCCGAAAATAATTCAGCATATAAACTGCTTGAAAGATTTAAAGAATTAAAATCGCATTATGCATTTATTGTAGATGAATATGGAACCATGCAGGGGATGATTACATTAAATGATCTTCTTGATGCAATTGTTGGGGAAGTTCCCGATCTTGATGAGGAGCAGTATGAAATTGTTGAACGTAAAGACGGAAGTTTTTTAATTGATGCGCAAATACCGTTTTACAATTTCTTAAGTTATTTTGATCATACCGATTATCTTGATGAAGATGAACAGCAATTTGATACGCTTGCCGGTTTTATATTAGAAGAATTAGAGCGTATTCCTCAAACAGGTGAACAGCTTGAATGGCGTGGTTTTAAATTTGAGATTATGGATATGGATAACAACCGCATTGATAAAATACTTGTATATAAACCAGGAGAAGATGAATTAAAATCAGAAAACGATTAATCTACACCCGTTGCACCATCACGCACTTTAATCTTCTTTTTTTGATTTTTCTTTTCGTATTCTAACACTTCAAGTGGTTTATTTTTATTAGCAA
>JBDTLW010000242.1:0-4690 GCA_039934575.1 Parafilimonas sp.
CATGCAGAAATAGATGCCATAAGGCTTGCCGTAAAAAAATTAAAAACAATTGATTTGTCTGGTTGCATTTTATATACAACGCATGAACCTTGTATTATGTGTTCTTATGCCCTACGATTTTATAAAATAAAAAAAGTAGTGTATCAGCATGCAGTAAATTATTTGGGAGGCGTTTCGTCGTCAATGCCTTTACTAATAAGCAAAGAAGTGCCACCACATTGGGGTGAAGTTCCAGTTATTGTTCATTTAAAAAGTTATACATAAAGAAGCAGAGTTTTAATCTGCAAGTAATGAAAAAAGAAGATAAAACTATATGGACCATTGGACACTCCACACGTCCGCTGGAAGAATTTGTAGCCATGCTTCAATCATTCAATATTGAACTGGTTGCAGACATTCGAAGTTATCCCGGCTCACGAAAATTTCCTCAATTTAATAAAGAAGCATTAGAGATTTCTTTGCCGAAAAATAACATACAATATGTTCATATCAAAGATCTTGGCGGAAGAAGAAAATCGAATCTAAATTCAAAAAATACAGCCTGGCGGCATATAGCTTTTCGCAGCTATGCAGACTATATGGAAACGGACACGTTTAAAAATGGAATATTAGAACTGGAAAAAATTGCCTTAAAGAAGCGCACTGCTTATATGTGCTCTGAAGCTGTGTGGTGGCGGTGTCACCGCTCCATGGTTTCTGATTATTTAAAATTGCGAGGCTGGAAAGTAATGCATATTATGGGTGTTGATAAAGCAACAGAACATCCTTATACAGCACCTGCGAGAATTGTGAATGGAGAATTGAATTATGAAAAAGAATTGGATGAAAAATGATCCGGCGCATTATGCAAATAACTCAAACCAAATTGCCATTATTCATTTTTATTCGCCAGCAATACCATGAGTGGAATGAATAAAGGCCTAAGCAGCGCGAATGATGGAATGGAAACTTCAAAATTAATGATGATTCTTTTCCAACGGTTTTGCGCTCTTTTTCTTAACTCAAATTTTGATTCAAGAAGAAAAAGAATAATGAATAGAACAGCCAATATTGCCGTACCATAAGTATCAAAAACAGAACTAATCATCTTTTATGTTTTTCTTAGTTGAGCTCTCAGCTTTAAGCTTTCAGCCTTGAGCCTTTCAAGTCTTTTCTCTGATTTTTTTCAAAGTAGAATAAATTCCATAACCAACTAATATCGCAATAAAAATATACACCCATACCGGAATATTTTTGCCAACAATTAAAAGATATAAATAAGCAGAAATAAAAAAGAATCCTGTAAGTAAAGCGGGAAACACAAACGATTTTTTACTTTTTATATTTTTTATGGTACGGTAGAGAGAAAGAAAAAAGAAAGGAATAGCACCGAGGTAAATACCACCAAAGATGTAAGGGTTTACATTATATTTTTCGCCAAGGCTGAAAAACCATTCCTTAAATATTTGCCACCATTCCATCAATTGAATAATTTAAAAATGATTTGTAATAATTTTTTAAGTGTGCTTGTCAAACTTTCTTCTTTATGCCTGCCAATTATTTTTTGATTAATTCGCGAAGCAACTGGATACGGATATACTTTATTGAAGAAGGCATTAATAGTTAATTCACTTGTATTAGCCAGGAGTAATTCCTGTATCAATTCTCCCGCATGAGGCGCGACCATTGTACCTCCGAGGATTTTTTCTTTTTTAAACCATCTACCTTTACTGATAAATAAAATCATTTTAGCATAACGATAATTGTCAACAATTGCCCGGTCATCATCCGTAAATTCCTGTTCTAATTTTTTATAAGAAATATTTCTTTCTTTCAATAACTTTTCATTCAGTCCAAAGGTTGCCAGTTCGGGATCAGTAAAAGTTACCCACGACATGTGATCATTGTTTAATTTCTTTTTAAATGGTGAAAATAAATTGTTTAATACAATGCGTGCGTGAAATTCTGCTGCATGTGAAAACATAAGATCTCCAGCCACATCGCCACAAACAAAAACATTTTTATTGGTGGTACGCAAATATTTATCTTTTACAATTTTGTTATCCTTTATCGCGATACCGGCATTTTCCAATTGTAAAGATTTTAAATCCAGTTCCCTGCCGATGCCCACAAACACTGCATCAAAAAGTATTTCTTCTGATCTGCCATCTTTAAATTTTACAGAAGCTTTTCCTGCTGAAATAAAATGATCAACACCTGCATCAAAAATAAATTCAATCCCTTCTTTCTGCAATTGTTTTAAAAGTATATCAGCTACTGTTTCATCATCATGTTTCAAAATTCTGTTGCCATGATGGATCACTTTCACTTTACTTCCCAAACGATTCATTGTCTGCGCTATCTCAATACCTATAGGGCCACCACCAATTACCAGCAATTTTTCAGGCAATTCTGAAATATGAAAAATACTTTCGTTGTCATAATATTTTACATTTTCTACACCGGGTACTTTTAATTTTTTGGGTTTCGAGCCGGTGGCAATTACTATTTTTTTTCCTGAATACTTTTTACCATTTACTTCTATTTCATTTTTATTTTTGAAATGAACTTCACCTAATGCTACATCAATTTCCTGTTGTTGTAACCATGCTGCATTTTCGTGTTTGCGAATTGTTTCCTGTCTTTCATAAACATAATTTATTGCTTTTTTTATATCTACTTTGCCTATTACTCCCAATCCAAAGCCGGCAGCAGTTTTAGCGCTGTGTGCAATTTTTGAAACATGAATTAAAGCCTTGCTTGGAACACATCCGTCATTGAGACAATCGCCTCCAATATCCTTATCACTTTTGGACACCATCAAAACTTTAAAGCCCACTTTAGCCATAAAAAGACCAACAGTTAAACCGCCGGAACCTGAGCCAATAACTATTATATCGTAAATTTTTTCTGCCATAGTACTGATCTTAAATGAAGAATTTAAAGACTTACTGTAAAAAAATTCTTTTAATTTTTTATTTTATTTGCATCAATTTCTTTTTATAACAGTGTTGATATACCCTATCAATTGTTGATAAGCTGAGATGTATTCCTGCGTTTTCAACATTGAGTGAAATGAAAAATAAAAGAATAAAGTGGAAGCAAACTTTTTACTATTATTTTATATGCCCGATTTCTTTAACAACATCCACCTCCGTCATAAAACCAGGTGCTCTCCGAAATAAAAATATCACTACGCTTTAATGCAGTTAAAGCAGAGGCTGTTTTATCGCAAACGGCTAAAGGCTGATTGGGCAATAACAGATGGCCTTTATCATCATCGAAACATTCTTCAGTTCCGTAATAAATTGCTGCCTTACCGGTGAACACGCAAGGGCCATCGGCAGGCATCGGATCTTTGATCGCGCATACTTCCACGCTTTCAATAAAAATTAATTTATCAGTTGCATAGTTTTTGGAGTCTAAAATTCTATAAGGCCTTTTCGCCCTTATTTCCACTGTACCAAAACCAACATCTGTTATCATTTTTATATATTCTTTTAAAGGCAGTGAACCACTCAAACACAAAGCTCTCAGCCTTTCATCATCCTTTAATGATTCAGGCATTTCGGTTTCACAAACCGGATCGCTCATTACCAACCTGCCTCCCTGTTTTAAAACACGATACATTTCTTTTAATGCCTGTTTTAATTCTTCATGTTTAAAAATATTGAACAGGCAATTTTGTGCTGCACAATCAATGCTGCTGTCTTCAACAGGTAAGTTTAAAGCATTGCCATTTTTTAAATGCACGAATTCTTTGCTAAACCAGGGATTTAATTTTTCAGCTTCTTCAAAATTTCTTTTACTGGCTTCCAGCATTTCATCTACAATATCCACTCCAATAACACCATGCTTTTGCCTGCTGAAATATGCAAACTGCAACAATTCCATTCCTCCCCCTACTCCAACATATAAAATTTTAGGATTGTTTACCAAATCCCTGGGGTTCACTGTGCTGCCACATCCGTAATTCATTTGTTGCATGATTAAAGGAATATTCAAACCCGGCAATTGCCATATCGGCGTGGTGGTGCAGCATAAACCGACATCGGGTTTTTCCGCTGCTTCTTTGTAAACGTTTCGGGTGGTTTCTAAATAAGCTGTTGACATAATTATTTATTGATTAATAGATGAATGATTAAATAAAATAAAGCGCTTAACAAAGCGGCAACCGGTAACGTTAAAACCCATGATAAAACAATTTTTGAAATTTCTTTATTGTTGGCAGTTTTGTTAACTAACCCAATACCATAAATACTACCTACAGAAACATGTGTGGTAGAAACAGGCAATCCAAATTTAGTGGCTATTATCACTAATGTTCCGGTTATTAAATTAGCCGTAAAGCCTTGCCCATGATTGAACCTGGAAATTTTACAGCTCATGGTGGCTGCTACTTTTTTTGCATTAAGTAAGCCACCAACAGCCATTACAAAGGCAAGAATACCGATATAAACAGGAATCTGAAATAATTGAGTTATCAATAACAGTGATACTAATTTGGGCGTGTCATTCAAACCTCTTGCAAACGAAACAATAGCGGCGCTGGCATAATGAAGATTGTTCAATAACGGTTGAAAATTGATGCCCAAAAATCTTCCGTTGTATTGCATAGCGCAATCTTCCTGGCTGCCCATAGTTGCTTCAACAACCGGTAATGCTGTAAAATTATTAGACCTATTAGCTAAAATGGCTACAGGTACTAACT
>JBDTLW010000243.1:0-4686 GCA_039934575.1 Parafilimonas sp.
TGCCTATTGCAGAATATTATTATGGCAACTCATATCGCGTTCTGTATTCAGACAGAAATGTTTACAGAATACCGGATTATTTCAGAACTGATTTTTCTTTAAACCTTGATGGCAACTATAAATTACATCAGTTTATTCACAACTCATGGACCGTCGGTGTGTATAATGTAACCGGAAGAAAAAATCCTTATTCCGTTTATTTCCAGTCAGCGAACGGGCATGTGCAAGGTTACAAACTTTCCATCTTCGGCACAGCAATCCCATTCATTACATTTAATTTCAAATTTTGATGAGAAGATATTTGTATATAATTATTTTTTTATTCGGTTGCAAAGAAGCATATAACCCGCACATAAAAAATGCAAACTATAATTACCTTGTAGTGGAAGGAAATATTGTTGCAGGAAATGATTCAACCATTATTCATTTATCAAGAACAGTTGCCGTAAGCGATACCAGTATTGCACAACCCGAAATCAACGCAACAATAGCTGTGGAAGGTGATGGCGGTGAAACGTATTCATTACAAAATCAAAATAATGGTGCGTATGCTGCTGCTTCTTTAAATATCAACCTGAATGAAAAATACCGGCTGCATATTTTTACTGCGGATGGGAAAGAATATGCATCTGATTTTGTACCAGTAAATCAAACGCCGGCCATTGATAGTGTTTCATGGAAATATAATAACGGCACAGATGTGAATATATATGTAAGCACACATGATGCAACAAGCAATACACAATATTATCGCTGGCAGTTTGTTGAAACATGGGAGCACAGACCAAAGTATAGTTCTGAGCTTATATATGACCCATCCATCAGCGATGTAAGAAAAAGATTACCTGAAGAACAAATTTATCGTTGCTGGAATGTGGCTACATCCGGAAGTATTTTTATTGCTTCCACAACCGGGCTTTCTGCAGATGTTGTGTATGAAAAACAATTGAATGAAATACCATACGGGTCAGAAAAAATAGACAGGGTTTATAGCATACTGGTAACACAATATGCTTTAACAAAAGAAGCATATCAATATTGGGATAACCTGAAAAAAAATACGGAAAGCCTCGGAAGTATTTTTGATCCGCAACCTTTTGCAGATTTTGGAAATATAAAATGTATTACAAATCCTGATGAACCTGTGCTGGGGTATATAAGCGCCTGCTCCGCATCAGACAAAAGAATTTATATAAACTGGACGGATGTTCAATGGCCTTATTCTTTTCCTTTTTGCGGAGACACTACCGTGCTTGATGGTCATCATGCTGAAGTTTTTTCACATACTGAAGAGTATATACCCATTGATTTTGTTTTACCACCGCCCAATGCTGTTAAGGGAAGTTTTATACAATGTGCCGATTGCCGTTTGGATGGCGGCTCTACTATTAAACCACCTTATATGCCATAATTATATATAATGAAAAGATTTTTTTACATATTGATCATGTTTACGGCTTGTAAAGAAGTTTATAATCCGCCGATAAAAAATGCGGCTTTTAATTATCTTGTTGTTGAAGGAAATATTGTTGCAGGAAATGATTCAACCATTATTCATTTAACCAGAACGATTCCAGTTGCAGATACGAGCAAGATACAACCAGAAACAAATGCATCAATAGCCGTTGAGAGTGATGATGGCGAAACATTCCAAATGCAAAATGAAAATAATGGTTATTATGTTTCAGCGCCTTTAAATATCAACCCAAATAAAAATTACCGGCTGCATATTTTTACTGCAGATGGAAAAGAATATGCATCTGATTTTGTACCTGTAAAACAAACGCCGGCAATAGACAGTGTTTCCTGGAAGTTTGATCAAGCCGGTGGTATAAATATTTATGTTAATACGCATGATGTAACTAACAGCACGCAATATTATCGTTGGCAATTCGTAGAAACATGGGAGCATCGGAGTGTGGATTCTTCTGAGTTAATATGGGATGTTGATCACCTGAGATTTCGGACTCCTGAAGAACAAATCTATCGCTGCTGGAACATAAACATTTCGCCTGATATATCTATGGGATCAACAGCATCCCTTTCTTCTGATGTTATTTTTGAAAAAAAGCTAATTAATATTCCCTATAAATCGTCCAAAGTAAGATGGTATTACAGTGTTTTGGTTACACAATATGCACTAACAAAAGAAGCATACCAATATTGGGATAATCTGAAAAAAAATACAGAAGAGTTGGGCAGTATTTTTGACCCGCAGCCTTTTGCAGATTTTGGAAATATAAAATGTATTACAAATCCTGAGGAACCTGTGCTTGGATTTATAAGCGCCTGCTCAACTGTGAAGCAAAGGTTATATATAGAATATGCGCAAGTACATTACCCATACGAATTGCCAGACTGCAAGGAGGTGGTTGTAGGGCCTTCGAAAATACCGCTATACTTTAACGGAGAACAGGCGGTGGACGGTTATTCCTGGTTACCGCTTAGATATGGAGCTGTGCCTGGAGGGGTGTATGCCTACACAAAGGAATGCCTTGATTGCAGATTAGTGGGAGGTACGAATATTAAACCACCTTATATGCCGAGATAATAAAATTTTATAAACTATGCATTGTAAAAAGCTAAAGAAGATTTTTTTAATACTGATGATAACTGCATCATCATTTAATATGTATGCACAACAGCAAATTACTGCAAATGATCTTGGTTTAAATAATGATCAGCCATTGCAGGAAAAAATATTCGCGCATACAGATAAAAATTTTTATATCGCAGGAGAAATTCTCTGGTTTAAATTATATGATGTATCTGCAGATTCTTTAAAACCTGTAAACCTTAGCAACGTTGCGTATGTTGAAATTTTAAATGCAAATCAAAAAGCTGTTTTACAGGCAACGGTTGCACTGAAAGATGGAAATGGCAATGGTTCATTTTATCTTACGTCTTCGCTTACTTCAGGCAATTATATGTTGAGAGCTTATACAAACTGGATGAAAAATTTTGGCGCTGATGATTTTTTTCAAAAAGAAATTACAGTAGTAAATACATTAACGCCGCTAACAAATTTTGCAGATAAAGATTCAGATAATTATGAGCTTGGCTTCTTTCCTGAAGGCGGTAATCTTATTGCCGGCATACAAAGTAAAGTTGGTTTTAAAGCAACGGATAAATATGGCGACGGTATTAGCTGTACCGGAAATATTGTTGATGAAAATAATAACACAATCACTTCATTCAACACATTAAAATTCGGAATGGGTTCTTTTTATTTTACGCCTGCAGAAGATCATACATACACAGCTATTGTAAATGTCAATAATAAAACAATTAGAAAATCATTACCAATAGTTGTGAATAAAGGTTATGTAATGCATGTTGGTATTGATGATAAGCAAATAAATATCAGTGTTCATTCAAATGAATCAATGCAGGCGCCTGTTTATCTTGTTGCATATAATAATAATAAAATTGATGCATCATTAATGCAATCATTAGATAATAACGGCAACACTTCATTCATCATACAAAAAAATAATTTGTGTGCAGGCATTACACATCTTACTATGTTTAACAGTAACAAACAACCTGTATGTGAACGGTTGATCTTTATAAAACCTGAGCAAATGCAGTTAAATATTTCTGCAGATAAAAATGATTATACCACAAGAAGTGAAGTGCAAATGAAACTATCTGCAAATAATACTTCTGACCTTTCAATGGCTGTTTATTTAATTGATTCTTTGCAAACACCCGACGATAATAATATTTTGAATTATCTCTGGCTTACATCAGAAGTAAAAGGCAGTATTGAATCCCCTCAATATTATTTTGATAACAATAACAGCGAATCAGATTCTGCGCTGGATAATCTTTTACTTACACAAGGATGGTCAAGATTTAAAACGGATAATGAAAATCAAAATAAGCAGCCATTATTAACTTTTGCGCCTGAACATGAAGGACATATTATTACCGGAAAAGTAACAGATAAAGTTTCCGGATTACCTGCAAAAAATATCAGGGTATATGCTTCTGTGCCCGGAAAATATTTTCGTTTTGCAAGCGCTCTGAGCGATGTTAGCGGTAATGTTTTTTTTGATATAAAAGATGCGTATGGTTCAGGTGAACTTGTTGTGCAAACAGCAAAAGAAGATAGTATTTACAGGGTTGATATCGCCGATCCTTTTTCAAATGCAACGAGCAGTTGGCAAGCTGCTCCATTTTATTTTACCGAAGATAAACTCGCTCAGTTATCACAGCATAATCTGACTATGCAGGTTCAAAATGCATATACAATAAATCAATTAAACACATTCATTTCACCAGCACTTGACAGCAATGCTTTTTATGGTGCGCCGGATGTTAAATATTTACTTGATGATTATACACGCTTTAATACAATGGAAGAAGTATTGCGTGAATATGTGCATGAAATAGGTGTGAGAGTAAGACAGGGGAATTATTCTTTTACCACGATAGACCCGCGCAACCATAATGTTTTTGAAGATAACCCATTGGTATTGGTTGATGGCGTTCCAATATTGGATATGAATAAAGTGATTGCATATAATCCGCTTAAAATAAAAAAAGCAGAAGTGGTTACAAGAAAATATTATTTGAATTCTTTAAGGGCAGATGGCATATTAAGTTATGCTACATATAAGGGGGATTTAGATGGTTTTCAATTTGATCCCGGTACTATAGAACTTTCTTATGATGGTCTGC
>JBDTLW010000244.1:0-4681 GCA_039934575.1 Parafilimonas sp.
TTGTAGAAACAGAAAAAGAGGAAAAACAATATTCAAAAATTTCTGCTGGAGCACGGGAACATATTGATGAGCGTCTTTTATATTCTTATGACCGCATCCGTAAAAGTTATCGCAATGGCCTGGCAGTTGTGCCTGTAGAAAGAGATGCGTGTGGCGGTTGTTTTAATGCAATACCTCCTCAGCGTCAAAGCGAAATTCGTCAGCACAAGAAAATTATTGTTTGCGAAAACTGCGGGCGAATTCTTGTTGATGATGAGTTAAATGCAGCTACAGAAGTGAAGAAATAAACAACATTAACATCTTTATCTTTTTAAAAGGATGCTGGTTTCAGTGTCCTTTTTTATTTTCGGGGCGATGAAATTTTTTACGCAGCGCATAATTTGTCTTTTCCTGTTTTGCTTTTGCATAATTATTTCTGCTAAGGCAGGCAAGGTCTATAATTTTGATGCTACCTGCCAACAGGCATACAAGGAAATAACAAGCCTTCGTATTGCAAATGGTCAAAGACTTACAGCACTGGCAAGACAACAAAATCCTGATAATTTAATTCCTGATCTGCTTGACAGCTATGCAGATTTTTTTATTTTATTTTTTAATGAAGATCCCGCAGAATTAAAAATACGCAAACCGCATTTTGACGAATATTTAGACCGGCTTGGTGATGGTCCGGATTCCTCTCCTTTTTATAATTACAGCCGCAGTGTTGTTTTAATTCAGGAAGCCTGTGTTGAAATAAAATTTGGTGAGCGTTGGGCTGCAGGCTGGGATTTTCGCAAAGCATTCTCACTAATCAAAGACAATAAAAAAAAGTTCCCTGACTTTGTTCCCAACAATATGATCTATGGTCCTATGCAGGTTGTGGCAGGCACCATTCCTGATGGATATAAATGGATTGCAGGTTTATTTGGTATTAAAGGTTCTATAAGCAATGGCATGGCTTTAATGAACAACGTTATTAACAGTAATGATCCTTATGCAAAGCTGTTTTATAATGAAGCAATATTTTATTATTGCTATATCACGTTCTACATTGAAAATAAACCCGCTGAAGTTTTTGAATTGATCAACCAAAAAAAACTTGATCTTGTAAATAATCATTTGCTTGCTTATATGGCAGCCAATCTTGCTATTAATAATAAGATGAATGAATATGCACGCAACATCATTCAAAACAGAAATAACTCATCTGCATATATGCAAACGCCAATCTGGAATTTTGAAATGGCTTATGTGCAGCTCCGCCATCTTGAACTGGCTGAAGCAACTAAAAATTTTGAATATTTTCTTTCGCATTTCAAAGGAAAATTTTATGTAAAAGATGCCTGTGAAAAATTAGGCTGGTGTTATTATCTGCAGGGAAATATAACGGCTGCCAATAATGCAAGACAAATGGTTTTAAAAAGAGGCAATACAGATACTGATGCAGATAAGCAGGCAAATAAAGATGCAAAGGCAAACAAATGGCCGGATATTATTTTATTAAAAGCACGGTTATTAAGTGATGGCGGTTATAATAAGCAGGCAATTGCTTTGCTTGAAAATAAAACTGCAACAGATTTTTCTGATGCAGAAGATCAGCTTGAATTTACCTACCGTACCGGCAGAATTTATGATGATTTGAACAGGGATGATGCGGCAATTAAAAATTATTTGTCTGCCATTGCGCTTGGCCAAAACAGAACTGAATATTACGCTTCACGGGCTGCTTTGCAAATAGGGATGATCTATGAAAAACAAGGCAACAAAAATCTTGCTCTTCAATACTATAAAAAATGTCTTGATATGCCCAATCATGATTATAAAGATTCGATGGATCAAAAAGCAAAATCAGGTATTGCACGTTGCAGCGGCGGATGATCTTGTTACATAAACCCGGGCAGAAATATTATTAGCTTTCTTGTACCGCATGCTAATATTTTTATTCAGCTTTCTTCAGTTTTATTAAATCATCATTTCAAAACTCCGATATTTGTTTAATATGAAATGAGCCATAAGAATAATGTTCAAACCAACAGAGAACGTGTGGCGCATTCTCCTGATAGTCATCGGGAACAACCGAAAATATAAAATATACACATGAAAAAATTACTTTGCCTAAGCTTGCTGTTCTACGCCGGCATCAGTCTTTCCGCACAAAACATTCCTTCGCCAAAACAATTTTTAGGTTATGAATTAGGCGAACATTTTACACCGTCTTATAAAATTGTAAATTATTTTAATGCGGTTGCGCAGGCTGCGCCTTCCATGGTTGCTGTGCAGAAATATGGTGAAACAAATGAAGGGAGAGATATGATCGTTGCCTTTATATCGTCTGCACAAAACATACAGAATTTAGATAACATCAGGCAGAACAATCTTCGTTTGGCCGATATACAAAAAGATAATACTGCGCCCGATGTAAATACGCCTGCAATAGTTTGGTTAAGTTATAATGTGCATGGCAATGAACCATCAAGCAGCGAAGCGGCGATGAAAGTTTTATATACCCTGGTTGATCCAAATAATGCAGAAGCACAACAATGGCTGCAGCATGTTGTTGTAGTGATTGACCCCTGCCAAAACCCGGATGGACGTGACCGTTATGTAAACTGGTATAATACTGCTGTGGGTAATAATTTTAATGCAGATCCGCAAAGCCGTGAACATGATGAACCCTGGCCTTACGGCAGAACCAATCATTATAATTTTGATTTGAACAGGGATTGGGCATGGCAAACACAAAAAGAATCGCAGCAGAAATTAAAACTATATAACGCATGGTTGCCGCAGGTGCATGTTGATTTGCATGAACAAGGTTACGATGATCCTTATTATTTCGCGCCGGCAGCACAGCCTTTTCATGAAGTGATTACACAATGGCAGCGCGATTTTCAGGTGCAGGTTGGAAAAAATAATGCAAAATATTTTGATGAAAATAACTGGCTGTATTTCACCAAACAAATATTTGATCTCTTCTATCCATCGTATGGCGATACTTATCCAACATATAACGGCGCTATTGGCATGACGTATGAACAAGGCGGTATTGGTGCAGGACTCGGAGTTAAAACCAGCACAGGTGATACGCTTACGCTTGCTGAAAGAATCCTACATCATTACACTTCAAGCATTTCAACTATAGAAGTTTCTGCAAACAATGCTGCTAAACTGGTAACTGAGTTTAAAAAGTATTTTGATAATAATGTGAATGGAATTGGTTTAGACAATACAACGTATGTGCTTACATCATCAGACCAAAACAAAATAGAAGCAGTAAAGAAACTGATGGATAACAATGGAATTATTTATGGCGCAACAAGCAATGAAAATTTCAGTGGCTATAATTATTTTGACAACAAAGAAGAAGCATTTAAAAATGAAGGTTATCAAATTGCCATAAACACATTGCAGCCAAAAGGCAAAATGGTAAAGGTTTTATTTGAGCAGCAAACCAGACTCGTTGATTCTGCAACGTATGATATTACTGCATGGAGCATACCTTATGTTTATGGCGTAAATGCCTGGTCGGTAAAAGATAAAATAGCTCTCTCTGCATATCCATCTTTAAATAATATTACAGAAGTACAAAGCAATTATGGTGCATTAATTCCATATACTTCCATCAACGCTTCTAAAGTGCTTGCCGGTCTTTTAAAACAGGATATACGTGTGCGTTTTTCTGTAAATCCATTTACGTACAATGGAAACGTTTTTGGAAGAGGAACACTCATTGTGCTTAAAGGAAATAATTCAGCCAACTGGTTAACTGCGGTAAATAAAACATGCAGTATGTATAATGTGCAGCCTTACTCAGTGCAAACCGGATTTATGGATGCAGGTGCAGATTTTGGTTCTGAAGATGTTCATTTTATTAAAGCACCAAAGGTTGCGTTGCTTACAGGTAATGATGTTTCGCATACTGCTGCCGGCGAAGTGTGGAGTTTTTTTGATAATGAACTGCATTATCCCATATCACAAATAATTGCTGAACATCTTTCAGATATTAACCTGCAGAAATACGATGTTTTAATAATGCCCGATGGCAGTTATGGTATGCTGGATGATAAAGATAATGCTGCGAAGCTTGACAATTTTGTTCAAGGCGGCGGAAAGATAATTGCAACTGAAAACGGTGCGGTAAAACTTGCTTCATTTGACTGGAGCGGTTTAAAATTAATTAAAGACACCACACAATCTTCAGACAGCATCATACAAAAAAAATATGGCAATGCAGAGCGTACAAGTCTTACCAGTTTTATTCCCGGCGCTATTTATAAAATACAGTTAGATAACACAGATCCTATAGCATACAGCTATCCTGATTTTTATTACACTTTAAAACAGGATGCACGTGTATATGCAAATATTAAAGGCGGATGGAACGTGGGCATACTGCCCGCAAACGCTTATACATCGGGCTTTGTAGGCAGCAAATTAAAACCTCAATTAAAGCAAGGTGTTTTAATTGGAGAGAAACATTATGGCGATGGCGATATAATTATTTTTAATGAAGATGCGCTGTTTCGTTTGTTTTGGCAAAATGGTAAAATGCTTTTTGCCAATGCTGTTTTTCTTGCAGGAAATTAATTGGATATCGAATCCATTTTCATTCAACTTTGCTGCCTTTTAAATTGCGCAGCTGCATGAAAAGCCGCACTTGGATTTATTTTTATTACCGTATTAATGTATGTTATCGGGCTTG
>JBDTLW010000245.1:0-4678 GCA_039934575.1 Parafilimonas sp.
GCGGCAATACAAATGCAGCAACTTTTCCGTTCAATAATTTTTGCGCCTGTGCAACCAATTTTATATCGTAATGTTTTTCTTTGGCAACCAATGCATCGCTTAACTGAATATCCTGGATGCCATTAAATACTAAATTATCAGGATGCTCAATAATGCCATAAGCATGTGCAAGAAGAATTACCCATTTGTTTACCGCATCATAACCGTCCACATCTAATGTAGGATCACTTTCTGCAAAGCCAAGCTGCTGTGCAAGTAATAATGCTTCTTTAAAACTCAGGCTTTCTTCAAACATTTTTGTAAGAATAAAATTGGTTGAACCGTTTGCAATTGCTTTTAATGAATGAAGCAAATCATTATCATAATATTCTTCTAAATTTCTGATAACAGGAATAGATGCACATGCCGCTGCTTCGCACAAAAAAGATTTACCTGTTTGCTTTTGCAGTTGTAATAATGCGGGCAAATATTCCGCAATCATTTTTTTGCTGGCGCTCACTACATTTTTCCCATTAAGCAATGCAGTTGAAACAATTTCAAACGCAGGTTCGCTTTCATTAATCACTTCAACAACTACATTTATTTCTTCATCATTCAATAAAATATTTTTATCTGTTGTAAATAATTCTTCCGGAGCATTTCTTTTTTTGCCGGGATGTTTAATACAAACTTTTTTTATAGTTGCATTTAATGAAGATGTTTGCTGCAGCGCTCTGTATAAACCTTCGCCCACAACACCAAAACCAAATAAACCGATCACTAATTTTTTGTGATACTGTTCGTTATTATTAATTGACTTGCCCATATATTTCAATTGATTTTAAATTATGTTTCGCACTTTGGCTGAAGCCGTGAAGCTCTTGTTTTTCTTAACCCAAGACTTAAGTCTTGGGTTATTGTATGCCGATGAAAAACTGGCTTTAGCCAAAGTTTATTTTAAAACAACTTCAAATACTTTTTCTTAAACATTATAAGGTGTCTGCACACACGCAGTGTGTCTGACACCAACCAATTCCCAAAGTTGTCAGACATCCCGCACAACCGGATGTGCAGACGCCATTACATTATTATACAAAAATGTTTTTATAGCTTCTTCTATTTGTTCATACTCCAACAAAAATCCATCATGCCCATACGGTGAATGAATGGCTCTGTATTCTGCATGAGGAATATGTGCCGCTAAAAATTCCTGCTCAGTTAAAGGGAAAAGTATATCACTTGAAATGCCTATTACCAATGCTTTTGCATGAATTTTTTCCAAAGCTTTTTCAGCGCTTTCACGGTTGCGGCCAACATTATGTGCATCCATCCCTTTACTTAAAAAATAATAGCTGAATGCATTAAATCGCTTCGCTAATTTTTCTCCCTGGTAATTTTGATAAGATTCTGCATCACGTTCTTTACTATGCAAATCATCTGAAATAATTTTTTGTGTAAGCTTGTACGTATCATAACTTCTGTAAGAAAGTAAAGCAATTGAACGTGCCGTTTTCATGCCTTCCAAACCTGCATCTACATGTTGTTCTTTCCATGTTGAATCATTTTCAATTGCAAAACGCTGCGATGCATTAAATGCAACACCCCATGCTGAATGAAATGCATTGGTTGCAATAGGAAAAATATATTCAAACAATGTGGGCTCTGCAATTGCCCATTCCAATAACTGCTGCCCGCCCATGCTGCCGCCAATACCAATATGAATTTTTGAAATGCCTAAATGGTTTTTTAAAAGCTGATACGCTCTTGCCATATCTCTCGTAGTAAACCAGGGAAAATCATGATACCATGAATTATTTGTTTTTGGATTGATATCAAAAGGTCCAATGCTGCCATAACAACTGCCGGGCATATTCACACAAACAATAAAATATTTTTTTGGATCAAAGAATTTATCGTTACCAACTAATCCTCCCCACCATTCTGCCGGATCGCTGTTTGCTGTAAGTGCATGAAATATCCATACCACATTATCTTTTGCCGCATTTAATTTTCCATGTGTTGTATAAGCAAGATGAAAGCCATTTAATACAGTGCCGCTTTCTAAATTGAATGGCTTAGTATATGTAAATATTTTGGACACTTTTTTAGTTTAATTGTTTACGGGTTCACGAAGTTCACGAGTTGCAAAAATTTGCGCAACCCGTGAACTTTTAAACTTGTGAACTCTTGAACTTTAATAAAAATTACACCACTAACGATTTTGCAGATACAGCTTCGAACGCTTGTTCAACATCTGCTTTAATATCATCAATATGTTCAATGCCTACACTAAGGCGAACAAGATTCGGTAACACACCTGCTGCGGCTTGATCTTCTTCACTTAATTGTTCATGCGTTGTTGATGCCGGATGTATAGCCAATGTTTTTGCATCGCCCATATTTGCAAGATGACTGATGAGTTTTAATGAATCAATAAACTTGCGCCCGTTTTCTAATCCGCCTTTAATGCCAAATTGTAAAACACCACCGGCGCCTTTAGGCAAATATTTTTTTGCAAGATCATGATAAGGGCTGCTCTTTAAACCAGGATACCAAACAAACTCAACCTGCGGATGTGTTTCAAGCCATTGTGCAAGTGCAAGTGTATTATCAACATGACGCTGAACACGCAGGCTTAATGTTTCTAATCCCTGCAAAAACAAGAATGAATTAAACGGGCTAACTGCAGGTCCAAAATCTCTTAATCCTTCAACCCTTGCACGAATAGCAAATGCTATGTTGGGTAAACCAAGCGGATTGCCTTCACCAAAAATTTCCCAGAATTTTAATCCGTGATAACCTTCACTTGGTTCAGTAAACTGCGGAAATTTTCCATTGCCCCAGTTATAATTTCCTCCGTCAACAATTATTCCGCCAATGCTGGTGCCATGACCGCCAATCCATTTTGTTGCAGATTCAACAACAATGTTTGCGCCCCATTCAAACGGTCTGAATAAATAACCGGCAGCGCCAAAAGTGTTATCAACTATTAAAGGCAGATCATATTTTTTTGCAAGCGCAGCAAATTTTTCAAAGTCGGGAATGTTTAAACGCGGGTTGCCTACTGTTTCAAGATAAATAGCTTTCGTGTTTTTATCAATGTGCTGTACAAATGTTTCAACATCGTCAGCATTTGCAAAGCGCACATCAATGCCCAATCTTTTAAATGAAACTTTAAATTGATTGTATGTGCCGCCATATAAAAAAGATGATGAAACGAAATTATCGCCAGCCTGTAAAATATTATTTAATGCAATAAACTGCGATGCCTGCCCTGATGCAACTGCCAGCGCAGCAACCCCACCTTCAAGCGCTGCAACACGTTGCTCAAATACATCTGTAGTGGGGTTCATAATACGCGTATAAATATTGCCGAATTGTTTTAAGCCGAAAAGATTGGCAGCATGCTCTGTATTATCGAAACAAAAAGATGTTGTTTGATAAATAGGTACTGCGCGAGATTTTGTAGTGGGATCTATTTGTTGCCCCGCATGCAGTTGAAGTGTTTCAAAATGATGTTTGCTCATAAAAAAAATTTTGTGTGTGAAAGAATTAATTTCAGCAAAAGCCTGTGCTTTTGTTTTGTAAATATTGTTTCGATAAAAAACGGGCAAAGCCCGGTGAGGGGGTTATATAGTTATGGCTTGCGCCATACAACAGCAAATGCAACAACAAGCACACATAATTGTGCGATTAATTTTGTTCTGAATATTTTGTTGCGTTCGTAACATTGATTGCTTAAATGCTGTGCAAATGTAATTGTGTTTTTTGTTCATTGATAAAAAATTAATTGGTTGTTACATTATTCCTGTGAACATCAATTAAAAAAAATAAAAACTGTTGATGTATGCACAAGTTAAAAACTATAAACACTCATCAAAAAAACTTACAGATACGTTAAATAAAAAAGCGCTCCCGATAAAATCAGAAACGCTTTGAATATGATGAAAATATTTTTGAGCATGTATCTGACTTATCTCTCCCAATATTAATTTGGAGTTGGAGTTGGCACCTTTTCCTTTTAAGATGGTTGCCAAGGCTTCATCGGGCCAATCCCTCTGCCTTTCTTGATAAGTGAATTAAAGAACTGTTGCAAAAGTATAATTGATTGAATATATTAATGAAATTTATTTTGTTATAAAAGCGATAAGAAGTGGCGCATAGTTCATGAAGCTGTTCAACTTATCAGCCAATTAAAACCAGGGAATTAAAAAATCATTTACACTCTTACAAAACATTGCATCTTCTTTTGAGTTAATTTTGCCTTGAAATTTTTTTGTATGAAGAAAATGCATATTGTGGCGCTGATACTTATTGCAGTTGCTATTGCAACGCTGATAAGTTTTATGGGTGATGTAACAACGTATGAAACCATTGCTTCTGCCAAACAAAAACCCGGGAGGTTTGTAAACCTGATTGCTAAGATGGATAAAACCCAGCCGATGAATTATGATCCGGTTAAAAATCCAAATTACCTTACGTTTACTGCAATTGATACTTTAGGAAATTCTATACAGGTGGTATATCGTAATTCAAAACCAACTGACATGGAAAAAAGTGAAAGGCTTGTGCTGAAAGGAAAAGTAGAAGATGGAAAATTCGAGTGCAAAGATATCTTGTTGAAATGTCCTTCAAAATATAAAGACGATGCGAACGCTAATGCAAAAAGTGTAAGCGCATCTGTACAATATTAAATTAT
>JBDTLW010000246.1:0-4670 GCA_039934575.1 Parafilimonas sp.
TAATAAATTATTATGCACAATACCGAGATAATCATTTGAACAAAAATCAATTTTACTTTCTGGTAATTTTAATTGCCGGAAAGAATTTTGATCTTTGCGTTGCTGTAATTTTTTTCCTAAAAAAGAATCGTTATACATATAGATGAATAATCTCTGCGTTCAAAACTAATATTAAGTTCACAAAGAAATGCAGCATAAACCTGACAGGTTTATTGCAGCTATAACAATTCTGTTGACTGAAAAATCTGTCAGATTCATTCAAAAAAATTTCTGTGTTTAAAACTAAATGTTTGCGTTTAAATTATTATTGCCCGGTTAAATTGGGCTAAAGCCCAGTGGTATTGGGTTTTAATTTATTACCCCGACCTTAAGGTCGGGGTAAGGCAATCACACCCATTAAGGGCTTTAGCCCAATATATAAAATTTAATGGTACAACAATGCATTTAAATAGTTTCATGCAGATATTTGTAAGAATAATTTCTTATCGCTGCAACATCATCCATATTAAGTTCTCCCATAGAATATCTTAAAGGTGTTGGCCCTTTGCGTGCTGATCTTTTAAAAAAAGAATTAGGCATTTTTACGTTTGAAGATTTGCTTAATCATTATCCTTTGCGGCATATTGACCGGACTAAAATAGAAATGATCGGCAGCATTACACCGCAAACAGATTACATACAGGTTGCCGGAAAAATTACAGACATACAAACGCTTGGCGAAAGAAATACAAAGCGCATGATTGCCTGGCTTGAAGATGGTTCAGGCATTGTTGAATTAACCTGGTTTCAGGGCATTCAATGGATACAAAAATTCTTGCAGGAAGGCAACAGGTATCTTGTTTATGGCAAGGCAGGATTTTTTAATGGAAGACCGCAAATAATGCATCCGGAAATAGAATTGTTTACGCCTGAAATGTCAAATGGCAAATCATTTTTAGAACCTGTTTATTCAACTACAGAAAAATTAAAAGCGAAAGGCTTAAATGCAAGGCAGCTTGCAAAACTTACAGCAGCCTTACTCACATTAATTTCATCAAAAGATATTATTGAAAATATTCCTGAAGATGTAAAGCAGCGATTGAATTTAATAGCAAGATATGATGCAATAACATCAATTCATTTTCCAAAAAATTTGCAGGAATATGAGCAGGCTTTGCAACGCTTAAAATTTGAAGAATTATTTCTTGCGCAGATTCGTTTAGGAATGATTCGCGGTAAACGTCATCGCCGCAGTAAAGGTGTTGTGTTTGAAAAAGTAGGAGAGCTGTTCAACTCATTTTATAATAATTATTTGCCTTTCGAATTAACGAACGCACAAAAAAGAGTTATTAAAGAAATAAGAACAGATACGGCAAAAGCCCACCAGATGAACCGTTTATTGCAAGGGGATGTTGGCAGCGGAAAAACCATTGTTGCCTTGCTTGTAATGCTGATTGCTGCTGACAATGGTTATCAAAGCTGCATGATGGCACCCACAGAAATTCTTGCACAACAGCATTATAATAATTTAAATAATCTTCTGAAAGATTTGCCTGCAGGCATTGCTTTATTAACAGGGAGCACAAAACAATCTGAGCGCAGGATAATGTTGGAAGAATTAAAAAATGGTAACCTGCATATTCTTGTGGGTACACATGCTGTAATTGAAGAAGCGGTAAAGTTTAATAATCTCGGTTTAGTGGTTATTGATGAGCAGCATCGTTTTGGTGTAGCACAACGCGCAAAACTTTGGGAAAAAGCAGAAACGCCCCCGCATATTTTAGTAATGACGGCAACACCTATTCCGCGCACATTGGCAATGACAGCTTATGGAGATTTGGATTATAGTGTGATTGATGAATTACCGCCCGGCAGGCAACCGATCATCACTGTGCACCGTTATGAAACGAAGCGTGCTGCTGTAATGGGTTTTGTAAAAGAGGAAATTGAAAAAGGCAGGCAGGCTTTTTTTGTTTATCCGCTGATAGAAGAAAGCGAAAAAATGAGTTACGAAAATTTAATGCAGGGTTATGAACAGGTAAAAAGTTTTTTTCCTGAACATCAATACAGCATTAGCATGGTGCATGGTAAAATGCCTGCGGAACAAAAAGAAATAAACATGCAACGATTTAAAACGGGCGATACACAAATATTGGTTGGCACTACCGTAATTGAAGTGGGTATTGATGTGCCGAATGCTTCTGTTATGGTTATTGAAAGCGCGGAAAAATTCGGGCTTTCTCAATTGCACCAGTTGAGAGGCAGGGTAGGAAGGGGCAGTGATAAAAGTTATTGTATTCTTTTAACGCCATACAAATTAAATAATGAAGCTAAAGAGCGTTTGAAAATTATGTGTGCAACCAATGACGGTTTTAAAATTGCAGAAAAAGATCTTGAGATTCGCGGACCCGGAGAAATTGAAGGAACAAAACAAAGCGGTATGTTAAACTTCAGGCTGGCAAGTTTAGTCAATGATAAAGATTTGCTTGATGCAGCAAAGTTTTATGCTGAAAAAATTTTAGAAAAAGATGATAACTTAACTGAGCAGGAAAACGCAGGTTTAAGGGCATATTTATTGTCGCAAAAAGGAAAAACTTCATGGAGTAAAATTTCCTGACAACAAATTGAAACTAAAGAACGTTTTATTCGTAACTTAATAAAAATTTTCTTTGAAGCAGAAACTCATATTAATCATTTTATTACTTGGTGGAATTGTACAAAATTTATCTGCGCAATATCTGCAGTTTGTTGAAAACAAAGGACAGTGGGATAAATCAGTAAAATTTAAAACAGATTTTAAAGGAGGCGCCTTATTTTTAAAACCTTCGGGTTATAAAGTTATTCTGCACAACAAAGATGATCTCAAAGCTATATCGGATTATTTTGGTGCACATCTTGACAGCGCTGAAGCAAAAAAAGCAGTAAAAGGAATTCGCAAACTTGTTTTGCATTCTCATGCCTATGAAATAAATTTTTTAAATGCCGATTCAAATGCAGATATTATACCGGATAAACCTTTAAGTCTGTATAATAATTATTTTATCGGATCTGACAGCAGTAAATGGAGAACAGGTTGCAAAATTTTTAACGGTATCACGTATAAAAATGTTTACAAAAATGTTGATATAAGATACTATTCTGACAATGGTAATCTTAAATATGATTTAATAATAAATCCCGGCGCTGATATAAGTAAAATAGCGATGCAGTTTAACGGGCTTGATGGGTTGCTGTTGAATAAATATGGTAATCTTACTATGAAAACTTCTGTTGGTGATATTTACCAAAGCATTCCATCAAGTTATCAGATAATTAAAAACCTTAAAGCAAAAGTAAAAGCAAGGTTTCAGGTGAGTGAGAATAATACGGTACGTTTTAAACTTGATAATTACGACAAAACCAAAACGCTGATAATAGATCCTACTGAAATATTTTCATCATTTGTAGGCAGCATTTCAGACGACTGGGGTTATACAGCTACGTATGATAATGCCGGTAATTTTTATGCCGGTGGTATTGTATTTGACAATGGTTTTGATTCAAGGCATGTTGGCGGTTATGATGATACATATAATGGCGGTGATGGCAGTGAAGGCTCCGGCATTGCCTGCGATATATCTATCATGAAATTTAACGCCACGGGTAATTTAGCTTTATATGCAACCTATCTTGGCGGAAGCGGTGATGAGCAACCGCATAGTTTAATTGTTGATTCGCGTGGCAATCTTGTTATCGCAGGCAGAACAACATCTTCTGATTTTCCTACTACAATTGGCAACTATGGACCCGGCGGGGGGTTTGATATCTTTCTTGCAAAACTTAGTGAAGATGGAAGTACGCTTTTGGCTTCACGCAAGTTTGGAGGTACCGGTTCTGATGGAGTAAATATTGCTCCAAAATATGTTACTGAAGGAATCTCGACTACCCGCAGAAATTATGGAGATGATGCAAGAAGTGAAGTGCTTACAGATTATCTTGATAATGTCTATCTCGCAAGCTGCACGCAGTCCGGAGATTTTCCAACCTCACCCAATGCATTCAAAACAAAAATATCCGGTAACCAGGATGGTGTATTTATTAAAGTTTCTACAGACCTATCTACCGTTGATATGTGTACTTTGCTTGGCGGCAAAGGCAACGATGCCGCATTTGTGCTGTCAATAAGTAATGCTACCGGAAATATTTATGTAGCAGGCGGAACAAACAGTACAGATATGGCATCAAACGCTTCCAATGCCCCGCAGGGTATTATTCATAATTCTTACCAGGGAGGCGATGTAGATGGTTTTGTAACGGAGATAAGCGCTGATATGACAACTTTAATTAAGACCTGCTATATAGGCACGGGCGGCAACGATATGGTGTATGGAATTCAAACTGATAAATTTGGTTTCCCTTATATCATGGGTACAACCACGCAGAGTTTTCCGGTATATAAATCTGCTTTTAATGCAGGCGGAAACCAGGCAAACGGCAAGCAGTTTATTTCTAAATTAGATCCCGATCTAACGCAGGTAATATACTCTGCAAATTTTGGCAAAGGCAGTGGCATACCCGATATATCACCCACAGCTTTTTTGGTTGATGTTTGCGGTAATGTATATGTTTCGGGTTGGGGTGGAAGTGCTAATGCTCGTGCTGGGATACACCGGGGCTATATTCAAAGATTTTTTTGGAACGGGACTGGGTGC
>JBDTLW010000247.1:0-4668 GCA_039934575.1 Parafilimonas sp.
ATCTCATCTGTTTCACCATACACTGTACCTTTTTTAATACCGCCGCCAGCCATCCATATCGTAAATGCGTCCACATGATGGTCTCTTCCTTTAAATGGATTTTGTTTGCCTTCACGGTTTTCCATCATCGGTGTTCTTCCGAATTCTCCGCCCCATATAACGAGTGTTTCTTCTAACAAACCACGTTGTTTTAAATCGAGAATTAATGCAGTGATACATTTATCAACCTGCCGGCATTTATTGATGAAGCCAATATCAATTGCAAGACTTGCATCAGTACCATGGCTATCCCAACCCCAATCAAATAACTGCACAAAACGCACACCCTTCTCAACAAGTTTTCTTGCCAGCAATGCATTATTTGCAAAACATGCTTCGCCCGGTTTCGTACCGTACATATCATGAATATATTGAGGTTCATCTTTAATGTCCATTACTTCGGGTGCCTCAATTTGCATGCGATACGCCATTTCGTATTGCGAGATGCGTGAAAGAATTTCAGGATCATTATATTCTTTATATTCTTGTTCATTTACCTGGTTAATGGCATCAATAGAAGCTTTGCGCAGATCACGACTCATGCCATCAGGATCTTTGATGAACAACACAGGATCGCCAACGCTTCTGCATTGCACACCCTGATAAACGCTCGGCAAAAATCCGCTGCCCCAAACACTTTTACCGGCATCAGGAAATTTGCCACCACTCGTTAATACAACAAAGCCGGGCAGGTTTTGATTCTCTGTTCCCAAGCCATACGTAACCCAACTGCCAATGCTTGGTCTGCCCAAACGCGGACCACCTGTATGCACCAACAATTGTGCAGGCGCATGATTAAATTGATCGGTTGTACATGCTTTTAAAAAACTTAGTTCATCAACAATAGATGCAAGATGCGGCATGTGATCGCTAACCCATGCACCGCTTTGTCCGTACTGCGCAAACTTTGCCTGCGGACCTAACATTTTTGGAATGCCGCGAATGAATGCAAAACGTTTTCCTTCTACTAATGAAGGCGGACAAAGTTGTCCATCTAACTTCATCAACTCAGGTTTATAATCGAAGAGTTCAAGTTGTGAAGGCGCACCGGCCATGTGTAAATAAATTACATTCTTTGCGCGTGCAGGAAACATCGGCAATTTTGGTGCAAGTGGATGTGCAGGATCATACGCAATATTGTACCCGCCGGTTGATGAGTTGCAGGCTTGTAATAAAGAACCTAATGCCAATCCGCCAAAACCCATCGCACATTCTTTTAAAAAATGCCTGCGCGTATTGTAGCGAATATGTGTTTCGTTGGCTTCGTTTATTAATCGTTGATTATGGAGTTCTTTTTGTGTCATGAGACCTCACCCTCAATCCCTCTCCAAAGTAGAGGAAGGTCAGGCTTTTAGTTATTAATTATGCTTTTGTAATAACGTATTATTTTTTGTTTTCCGGTTATTCAAATTCCTGTAAAAATATCTTAATCTTTAAAGACTTTCTTTTCCAAATTTATGAAGTAAAAATGTTTAATCTTTTTTCAATCCAAGTTTTTCTAATAATGCATCTTTTCTTGCTTTGGATACAATTAATTTTTCACCTGTGATCATCACTACATAGCCGCCATCTGTTCTGCTGTAATTTGTAACTGCATTTAGGTTTACAATGGTAGAATGATGAATGCGTACAAAAATTTCCGGCGACAACATCTCCTGTATATCACCAAGTGTTCTTGAAATTAACAGAGCATGTTTATCTTTTAAAACAACCTTTGTATAAGCACCTTCAGCAGTGCAATACAAAATAGTTTCTATAGGTATGAATTGATAGCCGTCGCGGCTGGGTAATGCAATTTTTTGTTCCTGTGCAGGCTGGCGGATGTTGTGCAATAAGTTTTCAATATTGGTTGTGCCGGCTGATGAAAGAATTTTTTCTTCGGCTTTGCGAATGGCTGCTTTCAGATCAGCCGCATCAATTGGTTTCAATAAATAATCTACAGCACTTATGCGAAATGCTTTTGCAGCAAACTTATCATACGCGGTAGTAAATATGATGCAGAAGTCAATGTGGTCAAGCATTTCAAGCATTTCAAAACCATTCATCCAGGGCATTTCAATATCAAGAAAAATAAGTTTTGGTTTTAATTTTTTTATAGCAAGAATGCCTTCTTTGGCTGAGTTGCATTTTGCAAGTACTTCTACATTGGTGTGATACTTTTTAAGGTCCCCATACAATGCTTCAACACAATGTTGTTCGTCATCAATAATTATTGCGGTTATCATTCTATTCTATTTTATTTCAATACTCTCTAAATTTAAGTATTACAGTAGTGCCTGCAGATATTCCATCATCCTTTTTTTTATCAATGATTTCAAGAAACGCTTTTCGTTCATTCAATAAATTATCAAGATCAATACGGCTTTGCGTAAGATGCATTCCTTTTGATTGATGCGTTGAAGCATCACCCTTGAATTTATTTTGCTTCGACATCTTTCTGCCAATACCATTATCATCTATAATACAACAAACATATTCATCTTCTTTTTTAACTGTTATGTTTAATTCACCGCCTTCTTCTTTGGGCATAATGCCATGCCATATTGCATTCTCTATAAATGGCTGAATAATTAATGCCGGAACCATCAACAGTTTCAGGTCTATTGTTTCATCAATTGAAAATGTATAGTTGAGCTTGTTTCCAAAACGCATACTTTCTAATTGTGTGTATAAGCGGCAGGTTGCAATTTCATCGTATAAAGTAATTTCTCTTTTATCTGAATTTTGAAAAATAGTTCGTATAAGTTTAGATAAAGTGGTAAGATAATTTATTGCATTGTCTTCATCTTTTTGCTGTATCAATAATTTGATCGAGTTCATACAGTTGAAAATAAAATGCGGATTCATTTGTGCACGAAGCGCCTGTGCCTCCAGCTCCATCAATTGTTTTTCATGAGAAAATTTTTCTCTTTCCCGTTTCTTCACCACTTTAATGCGCCACCATATAAAGAAACTCACAATGCTGCCGATTAATAAAAAAGATGTTAGCCAAAACCACCATGTTTGCCAAAAAGGTGCAGCAATAATGATTATTAATTCTGTTTCATTTTTCAGCCAGTCATTATTTCCGCTTCTTGCTTTTAGCCGGAAAGTATAAGTGTCGGGGTTAAGGTGATCAAAAGTTAGCATATTCATTTTATCATCCAAAACTGAATAGGGTATTATGTTCCAGTCATCATCATAGTTTTCAAGCTTATATTCAAAAATTAAACTATCAGATTCAATACCTCTGCATGAAAAAAATACCTCAATTTTATTTTCGTTGTACTTTAAATTTATTTGCTTCAATAACTCATCCCTGAAATAATAATTATTTTTTGCATCATAACTTGTTCCATTTATAAGTATGTCTGTAATGTACGGACCGAATAAAGAGCTGTCTATTGTGAATAATTGCTTATTGTTTTTAAGGAACGTTTTACTCCAGTAAAAACTGCCACCTTTTGTTACATACAGGTTACCCGCAGCATCAGCTTTTATATCCGTTGTTATATTTTTTGATGTATGAAAAATTGAATCGTTGATAAATGTGTACTTGCCTGTTTCTGTGTTGAACACAGCAGGCAAAGAATCTGCTATTGCCACGAAAAACTCTGTTGATGATTTTGCTGAAAAATTTAATATTGGATATTTAGTACTATCGTTGGCATTTCTTTTTGGATATGTAAAAAAATGAGTGCTGTTGGTTAATGCATTAAATTTCCCGATTCCTTTTTCTAAAGTACTAAACCAAATGATAGTCCCCAATTTATTAGAGTGGATATTTGTAATAGTAATTTTATCATTTTCGTTTTTGAGATAATTAATGCTTTGTGCGGTTCGCGTATCATAACCATATAACCCTTTGTTTGTACCAATAAGCGCAACTCCATCATCAGAACCCTGTGCAAATGAGGTTGCAATAACACCATCACCAAGACTAATCTTTTTTATGGGTAAAACACCGCGTGTTGTAACAAAATTGCTGTCCTTATCTATCTCCGGCATATATGTTGACACCATGTGCCCTTCACTATTTTGCGAAAATAATTTTGCAGCTTTCTTAATAACATAAAATGTATCTGTATTGGCTGCAACGTATAGATCGCTGTCATCACTTATCCATATTGCAGTTATATCTTTTTTTGCATCATTTTTATTATAGAAATTAAATGGAGGCATCATTACGCCTGTGCCTAAAGTATAAGCCATGCAACCGAAATTATTATTTTCATCTGCAACATATATTGTTCCGCCAGGACCTTCGCATAAAAGTTTTATACCAGATTTATACTCAGTTAAATCTTTAAAATAATTTGAATTCTTTCCAACAAACATTTTGTTGCCTTTGTTATCTGTAAGGGGACCGAGTAAACCATTTGTAATTTGAATTTGCATTTTATCTATTTCAGAATACCCTTCAGAATTTGCTATTAATACAGTGCCTTTGGCTGTACATAAAATGTTGCCAAATGTGAACGGTTTTGTGCTGTGGAAAATATCTTTTGGAATTGTTTCAAATTGCTGGGAATAACTGCAACAATAAATAAACAAACTAAATAATAGTATTTGAAATGATTTCACCTTCTAAATGTAGAAATTACTTCTTCCATTTCATCATGCTTTCTTGTAATTCGCTTGTTTAATCTA
>JBDTLW010000248.1:0-4647 GCA_039934575.1 Parafilimonas sp.
AACTACACGATGGAAATATGTTATGGGAAACCGGAATTGATCTTAAAGAAAATAACAGAATTGCAAATAATTAAATCCATCTGTTGATTCAAAAATTTATAAAGGCGGCAAAGTTTTGCTAATCTTTCATATCTTCAAAAAAGATTTTTGTTGAAAAAAATATTGCACACATTTTTATAAAACGCTGAATAAATGAAAATTAAGTTTTATGGAGTGCGGGGTTCGCTGCCTGTTTGCGGCAGAGAATTTCAACGGTATGGCGGTAATACAACCTGTATAAAAGTTACCCGTGAAAAATCTAACAGAATTGCAATCATTGATGCTGGCACGGGCATCAGAAATTTAGGCAAAGAGATAATTAATACTGGTTTTTCTCAGAACAAAATCAATATTTTTTTTACTCATTTTCATTGGGATCATATACAGGGTTTTCCTTTCTTCGCACCTTCGTATAACAAAGATCAAAAAATCGGAATACTTGCAACGGGGCGTAAAGGGAAAATTAATAATTTAAGGGAAATTTTTTCTATGCAAATGCAGAAAGAATATTTCCCAATTGATCTTGAAATGATGGGAGCTCAATTTGAGTTTATAACGTATGGAGATAAAGAAACGCTTTACGGTGCAAATGTAAAAACTGCCGCACAACATCATTTATACGCAGGTGGTTCTTATGGTTTCAGGGTAGAAGATGAAGCCGTAACTTTTGCTTTTTGTACCGATGTAGAGCATATAAACGGAATAGACGAAAACATAGTTAATCTTGCCAAAGATGCTGACTTGCTCATTCACGATGGGCAATATACACCTGAAGAATACCCAAAGTTTAAAGGTTGGGGACATAGTTCATACGAACACGCGGTTGAGGTAGCAATACGGGCCAACGTAAAAAGACTTATTATCACACACCATGATCCTGATCACAATGATGAATTTCTTGATGAAATGGAACAGGATTGCCAAAAGCTTTTTCCCAATTCAATATTTGCAAAAGAAGGAATGGAAATTATTGTGTAATGATCTTTTGATAACCTTTGCTGCTGCTGTCGCAAAAAATTATTAAATAAAATGATAGAGAAATAAAGCATTGCCTGCAAAGGCATGTTTTTTTTGATCTTTAATTTCCAGTTGAATGAATAAGGTTGCTTTGGTAACGCCTCTTAAATTAATAATAGATTTCAGTGCAACTCTGCAACGTACTTCACTATCAACAACAACAGCCTGTCCGAATTTTAATTGTTCAAGACCATAATTTACTTCCATTGTAAGATTTTGAACATCTACTATTTGTTTCCAAAAAAATGGAACAAGTGAAAGTGTAAGATAGCCATGTGCTATCGTTGTTTTAAAAGGGCTTTCTCTTTTGGCTCGTTCAGGATCAACGTGTATCCATTGATGATCAAGCGTTGCATCAGCAAAGTTATTGATCTGTTCCTGGGTAATTTTATGCCAGGAAGAAACACCTAATTCTTTATGTAAGTGAGATTCAAACTCTTTATGACTTTTAATAATAACCATATAAGCAAGATATACAATTTCTCTTCTTCCAAAATTATCAGATTACCAAAAATGTAAAATATTTTTTGGTTGCTGCAACCTGTATCAAAGTAAAAACCTGATCAAATTTTTCAATGCATTTATCAGCAATAATAAATCAAACATTTATCTCAACAAGCAAATATTTAATAAATGCGGTTAATAAATTCTTTTTAATTTGAAATGGTTATTACAAGCATTATTTATGCTTCGGGAAATATACTATAGCTACATTTGTTTTGCACACCTGCCAATTATTAAGCTTAGTGCATGAATGTTTTAAAACGATATTATTTCTTCTTAATTCTGTTCGCTTTACCAATCTTGTTGATACAAAATAGCGGTTGTACAAAAGAATATAGTTTTGAAGGTGCACCAACTGATACAATACCGGCAGATACAATTACAACAGATACGACAGATACTGTAATATATAAACAGGTAATAACTTTTCCGCAATGTGGTTTTTGCAATGTTTCTGATGCAATTGACACGGGGCAATGGAGTTTTAAAACGTCTGATTCATATTTGTGTGGTTCATTTACCAACTCAGGTTTTTTTAATGGTAACAGTAAAACTGCTTTTACTTTTTTTGGTCCATCTGCCTGTTCCGTTGATACCGGAATTGTAGTTTCAGTTTATCTGCCTGTTCCTTTAGATCAGGATCGTTATAATCTTTCAACAAAGCAAACAGCCTTTTATTATTATGATCATAATTCGCCAACGGATATATTAGCAAGTCATCCGCCAACTGTGTTTTCCGTTACTGTTCAGAGTTTTATTTATGCTACCAATATTGCAACAGGTACGTTTAGCGGTACTGTTTTTACAGCAACAGGAGATTCAGTTTACATAAGCAATGGACGATTTAAAGCCGTGCTTCATTAGCGTGAGGAATTATAAATTTGTATTTGTAATTTTTATCTTTGCATTAGAAGTTTTATATGAACAATGAGCTTAAATACATTTTTCAGGGATGCTTGTGGGTAATTGTTTTTTTTATAACTGCTTCGCTTATTAATTTCTGCTTTTCTTACAAAGCAAAAGATAACAATGTACCATCAGCAGTGGTTATTGATAATGATGCCGCAATAAATCCTGCATTATATGAAGGAAGAAGTTTATACCTTAATAACTGTGCTTCCTGTCATGGAATAAATAGAGAATTAGTTGGTCCTGCTTTAAATGTAGTAACTGAAAGAGTTCCTGACAAAAAACTTTTACACGAATGGATCAGAAATAATAAAAAGGTTTTGCAATCAGGCAACGCATATTTCAATGCTTTGTATAAAGAATACAATAAAATACAGATGACATCCTTCCCAAATCTAACAGATGAACAAATAGATAAGATACTTTCGTATGTAAGTTCAGAAAACATTCAGCATCCACTTCCTGTTCCAACGGTTATTGATAATTAAAATCCATCTTGCGCGCATGTAACACCTTTGTTATAATATTATACTTCAGCATTCCTTTAATTTGCATACGTACTCTTGGCAAACTATAAACACTTTATTTTTCTATACAACACCAAAAATGAAAATTGAAATATATAATTCGGCGCATGAATTGGGAAAAACTGCAGCAAAAAATGCTGCGCGATTATTAGGCAAAGCAATTGAAACAAATGGTGCCGCAAACATTATTCTTGCAACAGGAACAAGCCAGTTTGAAACTTTGAATCAGCTTATATCTGAAAATATAAATTGGAGCAAAGTAACCATGTTTCATCTTGATGAATATATTGGATTAACGATAACCCATCCTGCAAGTTTCAGAAAATATTTGCACGAAAGATTTATTGCAAAAGTTAATTTGAAAGAAGTCTATTTAATTAATGGTGAAGCAAATCCGAAACAGGAATGTGAGCGACTTGAAAAACTTATTTCGCAAAAACAAATTGATGTTGCACTCATTGGTATTGGTGAGAATGGGCATCTTGCATTTAATGATCCGCCTGCTGATTTTGAAACAGAAGAACCTTTTATTATTGTTGAATTAGATGAAGCTTGCAGAAGACAACAAATGAATGAAGGCTGGTTTAATTCATTGGATGAAGTTCCGCGAAAAGCAATCAGCATGTCTGTAAAGCAAATCATGAAATCGAAAAATATTATTTGTTCTGTACCGGGTAATCGAAAAGCAACAGCCATAAAAAATTGTATGGAACATGAAGTAAATAATATTTATCCTGCAAGCATTTTACAGGCACATAAAAATTGTATTGTTTATCTTGATAAAGATTCCGCATCGCTGTTAAGCAATTAAACAAGTTCTAATGAATTCTGAAAAAATAAAAATATATAACGGCAAAATAGTAACGCCTGCTAAAATTATTGAAGGCGGTTGTGTGCTTATTACTGGTGGTACTATAACTGAAGTAAGTGAAAAAAATATTGAAGTTGATAATGCAATTGAAATAAATGCACAAGGGAAATATGTTGCCCCAGGCTTTATTGATATACATGTTCACGGCGGCGGCGGTTATGATTTTATGGATGCTACAGAAAATGCGTTTCTTACAATTGCTGAAACACATGCGCAATACGGAACCACCGCAATTTTGCCAACTACATTAACAGCAACAAAAGAATTGCTATTACAAACACTTGATGCATTTGAAAGTGCAAATAAAAAAAATATATATGGCGCACAGATGCTTGGTATGCACTTAGAAGGTCCTTACATTTCATTAAATCAAAAAGGCGCACAGGATGCACGCTTTATAAGAGAACCAAACCCTGATGAATACAAAGAAATTCTTTCAAACTATTCTTGTATTAAAAGATGGAGTGCAGCGCCAGAATTGAAAGGCGCTATAGAATTCGGTCGTTATCTTAAATCAAAAAATGTATTGCCTGCAATAGCGCATACGGATGCAATTTATGAAGAAGTGCTTGAGGCTTTCAACAATGGTTATACGTTAATTACACATTTATATTCTGCTATGTCGGGTGTTACGCGGCGCAATGCTTATCGTTACGCAGGCGTAATTGAAAGTGCATACATTATTGATGAAATGGATGTTGAAATTATTGCAGATGGTATTCATATTCCGCCGCCTTTATTAAAGCTTGTATATAAGATAAAAGGCGCAGACAGAATTGC
>JBDTLW010000249.1:0-4623 GCA_039934575.1 Parafilimonas sp.
GGAAAACCAGCAGCAAAAGAAATATTTTTGCGTAATAAAGCAAAATTTTCTAAATTATTTTCATCCTGTGTAGGTATTGATGACGGGTTAATATCAACTGCATTTTTTTTAAGATATTCTTCAGCAATTGCTACCAACTGAATCATCCTGTTATATGATTCGTCAGCAGTTTCGCCGAAGGAAAAAATGCCATGATGCAACAGAATAATTCCTGTTTTATCAGGTGTTAATTCATGCTTCAATTGTTGTGCGCATAGTTTTGATAGATCAAAGCCGGGCATTATATACGGAATATAAATAACCTGCTCACCATAAAGCTGCCTAAGAATTTTTTCGCCATGTAAAGAATTTGAAATGGCTACTACTGCATCAGCATGAGTATGGTCAACATATTTATACGGAATCACTGCATGCAAAATGGCTTCAACAGATGGAACCGGCGCGGATGATTTAGTTAAGTGTGTAACCAATTCATTTACCATATCAGCATCTGATAAAGAAGAAAGCTCAGATAATTTTTTAAGATGATTAATTCTTACCGGAGAAAATCCATTGGCAGTTATAGTTTCCAAATCCCATCCGCTTCCTTTAACGTATAAGATTTCTTCTTCTTCGCCCAAAATATTTGTCTCAGAAATTTTTACTGATGTATTTCCGCCGCCATGCAATACCAGCGATTTATTCTGACCTAATAATTGAGAAGTGCGTACTCTTTCTCCCAGTAAAAAAACCTTTTCTTTATCCGGCATATTATAATCTTTTGAAATTTTTTGAAATTAAATGTAGCAGGAAATATTTTAATATCTGCAAAGAAGAGATTTTCAGTTAAGCATTTATGATACTTGCATTTTAAAACTCCTTGTTGACGGCAAAAAATAAGTGTTTGGTAAAGCTTATCGCATTTTCCGTTTAGCGCTATGTCATATACAGTATTATCGAGCTTTCATTTATGCTCCGGTTGTCGTCCCGCCAAATGCGGAATGCTGGCCTACGCTCAATCCTTTTTGAGAGACTTGCGAAGAAGAAAAAGGAATTGTTTCTTTTGGCTAAGATGTAAATGAAGTGTGTAATATATTGTTAGCTGCGTTACATACTTTGTAATGGTTAACTTACATGTTTTAGAAAAACAATCAGATCATTTTTCTGATACAATATTAATGAAACAGCTTATTAAAATCGGTCGTTTATTTTATGGCATCGGTATCGCTGCTTTAGGAATACATCAACTTATTATCAAAGATTTTCGTCCGGAAATTTTACCTCCATTTCCTGCCTGGGCGCATAACAATATTGTCTTTCCAATTCTTACAGCAATAGCTTTAATATTTGCCGGAACTATCATTTCAGGGTTGTTTAAAATTAAAGGAGTTAATACAAAAAATATATGCCTTTATTTAGGGTTTTGTTTTCTTGCATTCATCGTTACCTGCCATCTGCCATATATTCTAATCCTTAGTCCTGATAAGGCTTCGCGTTTGGATGTTTGGTTTGGGGCTGGTGAGGAGTTAGCCTATTGTGGCGGAGCATTTGTAATCGCCGGCTCGTTTTCAGAGAACAGTTTTAGTGCGGGTGGAAAAAACTCTTTTACATTATTGTTGGAAAAACTTATTCCTGCTGGAAGAATCTTCTTTTCCATTCTCATCATATTGTTTGGATGCAGTCATTTTGTTTTTACTGATGCTGTTTCTGCAATGGTACCAAAATGGTTTGGGGTGCCATTGTTCTGGACTTATTTTGCAGCAGCAGCACTTATAGGTTCAGGTATAGCAATTATTTTCAAGATATGGATAAAGCCAATTGCATTTCTTTTAGCAATCATGCTTTTTCTTTTTTTTATTTTTTTCCATGTGCCCGATGCCATTGCGAATCCTTACCAGGATGGCGGAAATGAAATTGTACGTGCAATTATTGCATTGCTTTTCTGTGGTATTGCAATAGTTATCGCAGTAACAAATGCACCTGAAAAAAAGAATTAGGCAAGGTTTATTCTGCATACGTTTCTATAAAAGTTTTTATATTTATTAGAATTAATTGCCAGTGAGAATACAATCTAAACTTGTAAGCGAACGTCTCGAAGAAGTGCACGAAGGTCTTGGCGATATGTAAAAATAAATGATGAAGAATAAGAAGAATTTTTATGTAACCGGCAGTTGTATTTCAATTGAGCACGGTTGTGTCACTCACTTGTGCTGTATATTTTTATGGCAGCTTTACGTTACAAACGCAAAGCATTCTTCGAAGCAAATAAAAAATAAAATATGCACGAGATAATTCCGGCGCAGAGCCAACCCACAAATCTTCACCGGGATTTTCACTTCAAACCAGCAGCCGTTGAAAAGAATATTACTAAATTCGACTTTATTAATATCAAGCTAAAATAAAAGAAGACAATAAATAATTTATTATGATAAAAATCACGGTTGATATAGATAGAAGTGAAGTTGATGCTGTTTTTCTGGATGTAAAAAAAGGCAATGAACAATATTGGATTGCTGATTGCGGAATTCGAGGAGAAGGTGTATCGATTAAAATCGTTAATGGTTTACCAGATGAAACCACTATGGAGCTTTCTTCTGGTATCTCCACCCCTAAGGTTATTGTGTTTGAGAGGTTTTTTGATGCATATAATAAATATATTGAACAACTTAACGCTGGCTTTGAGCCAACACAAGATAACGAAGCTGACTCAACACAGCCTCAACCTTATAATCCAGATGATATAAAAGTTCGAAGAGAAAATTTTTCAGTTTTTGAAGTCAATAGAATGATGACTGAACAAGATGATATTGATTTAAATCCAGATTTTCAAAGAAATTTAGTTTGGGATAATACAAGAAAATCAGCTTTGATTGAATCCATTTTATTAGGTATTCCTATACCAGTTTTTTATTTCGCAGAAAGTAAAAGCGGAAAATATCATGTTGTAGATGGTTTACAAAGATTGTCTACAATAAAACAATTTTTAAACAATGAATTTTTTTTAAAAAAACTTGAACACTTAGATAAAGACTGTAATGGCAAGTATTATAAAGAAGATGTAGATAATCGTAAAACAAAAGGAAAATCTTTGGAAAGAAAACATTCAAGAAGATTGGAAAATGCACAATTGATTGTAAATATAATTGAATCAGCATCTCCGCAAAAAGTGAAATATGATATATTCAAGAGGATAAATACAGGCGGGCGACCTTTAAATAATCAAGAAGTTAGAAATTGCATAGCTAGTAATGAGGTAAGACAATTTCTTAAAACTTCCGCGCATTCAATTGAGTTCATGGATGCGACAGGTGGAAGTGTTAGTGATAACAGAATGGATGCCCAAGAATTAGTATTGCGATTCACAGGCTTTAAACTTGAAAAGGAAAATAAAATAATTTATACAGGAGACATGAATTCTTTCCTAGATGATGTACTAGATATTATCAATGAATTTGGAAATGACAAATTAGAAAATTATAAAAAAGTCTTCTTAAAAGCACTAAGAATAAATTATCATCTATTTGGAGATTATTGTTTCAGAAAATGCTTATCAGAACATTTGTTGCCTGGTGCAAGAAAACAATCAATCAATAAGGCTTTATTTGTTTCATGGATGACAGAAGTTTTAGCCATAGACGAAAAAGTTATTCAAAAAAAAGTTGAGTTTGGTTCCTTTGCAACGAAACTTGCAAAGCTGTTAGATAAGAAAGGGAAATATTACACGATTTTAACTACAGGAACAAGTGATACACAAAATTTAAAAGATGCATCACAATTTGCAAAAGACTTGTTAATTCAAAATAAGCTTTTATGATTGATAAAATTGATATCCAGAATTTTAAGTGTTTTTTGGGTAAGGAAATTAATTTAAAAAAATTAACGGTATTAGCAGGCTCTAATTCAGTTGGCAAGTCGAGTATAATACAAGCAATACTTTTATCTAGGCTAACAATAGAACGCTTGTTAAATAATTTGGTTGTAGCTAGTAATCTTATTACACCAACGAAAATTTATATTCCTTTGAATGGGAGGTGTTGTCTTTCGTTAGGCAATACTAAAGAAGCACTTATCCACGATGCACCAACTAATATAATATCGTTTGAGTTAGTTGACAATCAGGAAAACAAAACACTCTTATTAAAATTTAAAGCAGAAGACACAAACGATAATCATTATGAATTAGAATGGATTCAAAACGAAAATAGCGGTATTGAAGAGTTTAATAATTTGAAAAATGAATTTTATTATTTAAACGCAGAACGAATAGGTCCTCGTCTTTCTTATGATGCTGATCAACAAGATTTTTCTCATGTAGGTTATCAAGGTGAATATACACTTCAAATAATTGCTGAAAAAGAAAATGATGAAATTGAATCAAAAGATAAAAGGTCTTTTCCTCCTTTGTCAGACTACAAATTGCTAAATCAAATTCGGGCATGGATGGATTACGTAATTCCAGGGTTTTACATTGATTATGCGCACCTAGAAGGGAAATTAAAAAAAACGCATGCATCATTTTCTAAAAGTAGCCCTACAAATGTTGGCTTTGGCATTTCTTATGTATTGCCAATTGTAGTTAACGGATTAGTCGCAAAGGATAAGTCATTATTTGTTGTGGAAAATCCAGAAGCTCATCTACATCCT
>JBDTLW010000250.1:0-4617 GCA_039934575.1 Parafilimonas sp.
AACATCTGTTATCTGTAATTACAGAGGTAATTTCATTCAGATTTGCTTCAGAATTTACGTATAGCTTGCGCCGCAATTTATAGTTAACTAATTCTTGCATAGAAAAAATCAGTTTAGAAAAAAACCCTGTTAATGTTTAAATCAGTAAGTAAAAAATTATACTTTTTATCAGCATGTTTGCTGTTTACAATTTGTTTGAATGCTCAAACGAAAAACGTTTTATCAGGCAAAATAATTGACTCCACTTCAGGTAAACCTATTGACTATGCTACGATAACTTTAGCAACTGTTGCCGGGAAAGTTCTGAACGGCACAACTACAGACAGTACAGGAAATTTTAAAGTAAGTGATATTGATACCGGGCTTTATAATGTATCTTTTGAATTTATCGGTTACAAAAAAAAAGTTTTAAAGAACATTGATATTAATAGCTCAGAAAAAAACGTTGGCACAATTTCACTCCAAAAATTTGAAACAACGTTAAAAGATGTAACTGTTACTTCACAAACTAAATTAATTGATAACCGCATAGACAAGCTTGTTTTTAATGCGGAAAACGATCTAACATCTCAGGGTGGAGTGGCAACAGATATACTTAAAAAAATTCCGCAGGTATCTGTTGATGCAGATGGAAATGTTGAGCTTGCCGGCAGCGGCGGTGTTCGTTTTTTAATAAATGGAAAACCATCTTCTGCATTCGGAAGTAATGTGGCAGATGTATTGCAATCAATACCTGCCAGCCAGATAAAAAGTATTGAAGTAATAACAAATCCCGGCGCTAAATATGATGCACAGGGATTAGGCGGCATCATCAATATTATTTTAAAGCAAACAAAGGTTAATGGTGTAAGCAGCAATATTTCTTTGAGTGCGGGCACACGCATAGAAAATGGTTCATTTAATATTACAGCGCGTCATGCAAATTTTGGCGTGAATGCTTTTGTAAGCGGTAATACAAGACTTACTGCGGCTACTCCTTTTGCATCAGACCGCACATCAATTGATACAGTTGCAAAAGAAATTGCATTACTGCACCAGGATGGCTCTACAAATACCAACAGGCATGGTCTTGAATCGGGTATTGGTTTTGACTGGACGATAAAAAAATATAATAACTTTTCAGGCAATGTAAATTATAACAGGTTTGGAAATAAGAACGATGGCATTATAAACCAGCAACAAAAAATTGTTTCTTTTGACAGCACAACTAATTCTGATGTTGCGTCTTTAAACAATTCAGCCAACAGCTTTACATTTTATTCAACTGATGCGAGCCTGAATTATAAAAGAACATTTAAAAAAGAAGATCAATCGCTGGAAATAAATCTGAACAGCAGTTTTGGCAACATCAGCATTGCATCTGATAATTATCAGAATTTATTGCCGCAGGATTCCCTTTTCTATGGCATCAACAATAATAATTTTGGAAAAGAAAATGAGAAAGAGCTTGAAATTGATTACACACAACCTTTTAGTAAAAATGTAATTTTTGATGCCGGCGCAGATATAACTTTTGATGATATTACCAGCACATCGCACGTATATGCTTTACAGCCTGATGATAAAATTTATTTGTATGACAGCTCCTTATCAAACTATCTTTCTTATCATCAAAAAGTTTATGCAGCGTATGCTGAAATAAGTTTTCCTGTTGCGCATTTATTTGATGCAAAAATTGGTTCGCGTTATGAGCGCACAGAAATAAATTCTTTTTATTCTGATGCAACGGAGCAAATAAAAAACCCGGGTTATAATACATTGGTGCCATCAATTTATTTTTTAAGAAAACTGAATGATGAACAAAGCATAAAACTCAGTTATTCCAAACGCATTGAACGACCGGATTACCGCGACTTAAATCCATTTATTAATACAACTGACCCGCAAAATATTACAGCCGGAAACCCGTATCTTAAACCGGAGATCGGCAACCGTATTGAGCTTTCTTATAATTACGATTTTAATAATTCATCATCATTAAATATTACAGCTTTTTATCGTGAGAACCATGACGATATTCAACCTTACACTGCTTATTATTCTGAGCTTACAATTGGAGATTCTGTTTACAAAAACGTATCTGTAAGTACAAGAGAAAATATAGGTTTGGAAAAAAATGCTGGCATAAGCTTATTTGGAAATGTGGAGTTGACAGATAAATTTACTTTAAGAACAAACCTGTTTTTTTTCAGAAGACATATCATTAACGGCATTGATTCAGGGCGCAATCCAACCAGTTTTAATTATCGCATTAATCTTAATGCAAGCTATAAGTTCACCAATACCTTCTCTGCAGAATTTTTCGGCAATTTTAATTCTGCACGAAATGAGTTGCAGGGAAAATATCCGTCATTCACAACATATACAATTGCTGCGCGTAAACAATTCTGGAATAAAAAAGGAAGCCTTGCTTTAACTGCTACTAATTTGTTTAATGAATATGTAAATCAGCCAACCATAATATACGGAACCAACTTTACAACTAACAGCATCCGTAAAATTCCTTTTCGTTCTATCGGGTTAAATTTTACATGGAAGTTTGGCAAACTTGATTTTAAGAAAGATAAGGATGAGAATAATAACAATAATAATATCCCTGTTCCTTCTGAGAATTAAGTTAAAAAATAATTGTTGCCTCTTACTTATTTCACTTAAAGAGTTATTAGCATTCTTTTTTATTCAGCATTTATTTAAACAAGGAATGTAACTAAATAATCATTAACTTTTTCTTTAGTGCCTCATGCATAAACTTCAAATTATCTACAGAAAGAGCTTATAAGTTTGAATGATTATTAATAACCTTAAAAAAATGAAAAATGAAAAAATTATTAGCTCTTGCGGCAGTTTTGTTTGCTATACATACTGGCAGCTTTGCGCAGGAAAAAGATGAAATGAATGAGAAAGTAAATGTGCCGACTGCAGTAAAAAATGCATTGGCAAAAAAATACCCTGAAGCCACACATGTTACCTGGGAAAAAGAGAATGGAAATTATGAAGCAAACTGGGGCGGCAAATCAGGAGAAGATAATTCAGTACAATTTACCCCTGCAGGAAATTTTATTGAGATAGTAAAAGCAATTCCTGTAAGTGAACTGCCTGCAAATGTTACAGCTTATGTAAAGAGTCATTATAATGGTGCGAAAATTACAGAAGCAGGAAAAGTAACTGATGCAAAAGGGAAATTAAGTTATGAAGCAGAAGTAAACAGAAAGGATATAATTTTTGATGAAAACGGAAATTTTGTAAAATCAGAATAGTTTGCATTATTCAGTTTGGCTTAGTTTGGTAAAAATGGCACAGCATAATTGTGCCATTTTTTTTAATCTATGTGAGAAAAATTTCATTTTAAATTTCTTCTGTAAATAATATAATATGAGTAAAGACAGCACAATAAATTTAGGAAAGGAAATGCTGAATAAAGTTCCAGGGATAACGTTATATTTTTGGATAATTAAAATTCTATGCACCACCATTGGCGAAACTGCTGCCGATTTTCTAAATGGAAAATTTAATTTAGGGCTTACCGGTACAACAATCGTAATGGGCGTATTGCTGATCGTTTCATTATTCTTTCAATTTAAAACAGATAAATATGTGCCCGTTATATACTGGATTGCTGTTGTGCTAATAAGCGTGGTGGGCACTTTAATTACAGATAATTTAACGGATAATCTTGGTGTGCCTCTCGTTGATACTGCTATTGTTTTTTCTATTGTGCTGGGAATCGTTTTTGTTATTTGGTACCGCTATGAAAAAACACTTTCTATACATAAAATAAATTCCACACGAAGAGAAGCTTTTTATTGGCTGGCAATTTTATTTACGTTTGCATTAGGCACTGCTTCAGGAGATCTTATGGCAGAAAGCCTGCAGTTAGGCTACTGGCTTTCAGGAATCATCTTTCTTGCAATGATTGCAATAGTTTTTATGTCGTATAAATATTTTAATTTGAATTCAATACTTGCTTTTTGGATTGCCTATATTTTAACGCGTCCGCTTGGCGCATCCATCGGCGATTTCTTATCTCAGGCAAAAAAAGATGGTGGTCTTGGTTTTGGAACAGCTATAACTACTGGTATTTTTCTTGCAGCTATTATATTCACAGTTATTTATCTTTCAGTTACAAAAAAAGATGTGATTAAAAATTGAGTGCTGTTTCAATTAGAGTAATTAAGTTACATAAAATAATTTGATATGTTACTATTATGAATGAAATACTTTCTATCACATTCAAAGATTTATTGAATCCGCTTTTTTACATCAATCATGGCGGAATATGGATTGTATTATTTATAATTTTTGCTGAAACAGGTTTAATGATTGGTTTCTTTTTACCTGGAGACAGCCTGCTGTTTGTTTCAGGCATTTACAGCCATTCACTTGTAAATAGTTTTTTGAATAAAGGCAGTGTAAATGATTTTTTTGAAGTGATTATTTTGTTTGTTTTATTTTCTGTTGCAGGGGTTTTGGGAAATGAATTGGGGTATTGGTTTGGATTAAAAAGCGGACCGTTATTATACAAACGGAAAGATACTTTGCTGTTTAAGAAAAAACATTTATACCAGGCAAAAACATTCTATGATAAATATGGCAGAGCGGCGATTGTATTAGCAAGAT